>CALXAY010000042.1 GCA_944386415.1 uncultured Clostridia bacterium
GGAAAAACATTTTCAATGAGAGATAAAGAAGATGCACAAGATTATAGATATTTCCCAGACCCAGATTTAGTTGCAATAAAGCTTTCAGATGAATATATAGAAAATATTAAAAATACACTTCCAGAACTTCCTGAAAGTAGAAAACAAAGATATTTAACAGAATATCATTTATCAGAAAAAGATGCAAATATAATTACTTCATCAAAATATTTATCAGATTTATTTGAAGAAGCAAGTAAAATTTGTAATAACCCAAAAGCAGTAAATAATTGGATAATTTCAGATATATCAAGAATATTAAATGAGACTGAAATGGATCCAGTAGAAATCCCATTTGACAGTAAACAGTTAGCAAAATTAGTGCAATTAATAGATAAAGGAACAATAAGTTCAAGTATAGCTAAAAAAGTATTAGTTGAAATGTTTGAACATCCAAGAGACCCAGAAGATATTATAGATGAAAAAGGTTGGGTTCAAATATCAGATGAAGGTGCAATAAAAGAGGTTGTTTTAAAAGTATTAGAAAATAACCCTAAATCAGTAGAAGATTATAAAGCAGGAAAAGAAAAAGCATTAGGATATTTAGTAGGACAAGCAATGAAAGAAACAAGAGGAAAAGCAAATCCACAAATGTTAAATCAAATGTTTAAAGAAGAATTAAAATAGAAGAGAAATGAGACAAAGAGGGACGGGCTTTTTTGTCTCATTTTTAATGCTAAATTATTTGTTTCTTTATATTATCTACAACAAAACCACAAATAATAAATTCAACACAAAACACCAAACTTAGCTTGAATAAGTTTAGTCCAATATAATAAATTAAAGGTGTTTGAAAGAATAACATATAGCCCAGTAATAAGATAGAAGCAAATAAAGCTAGTAAAAAACAAAATTTAAGACCTTTAGATAATATTTTATATGTAGTTTTATCTAAATTCTTATAATATGTAACTATTTTTTTTAACATTTTAAACCTCACTAAAATAACAAATATATAAATAATAGTATATCTATTAATATATTAACAGTTTAAAATACCAGAATCAATGGAAATTAAAACCAAGAAAGATCGATTAAAAAGAAATAAAGAAGCAGGAATTAATAATAAGTAGTAGGGAATTATAGTAATTTTTTAAATTTAAGCTTCGCTTACCAGTAGTTTTACTACCCTTAATTTCCCTACGTAAAACTACTTAATTTAAAAAATTACTTTATTATTTTTCTTTTAAAGTTCGTATAAAAATAAATAATAATAAAAGATAACAATAATTTTATTATTTATAAAATAATTTTCAAAAAAAAGAAATTAAATATATTATAATTTTTCTATAAAGGGGTTTAATAATTCTAATACATTTATATCCAATACTTTTGCTATTGCACATAGTTCATAGTCTCTTACTGTTCTTTGATTATTTTCTATCCTATACAGGCAAGTTACCGGTATATTTATTCCAAGTAGTAATAAACCATTTGATAATTTTTCAAAAGAAATACCTTTCTTTATTCTTATTTCTTTTAATGTTTTTCCAACTATGTTTAAATTGTTTTCATATTTTCCACTATTTTTCATATCAAAACTCCTTCTTCTTCTGTATTTTAAAATAAATTTAAAAGTATTATATTGACACTGGTGTGAAAACATGATATTTTTAAAAAGAAATGAAAGAGAAGGAGTGTTTTAAAATGAAATTAAAAATAAGGAAAATAAACAAAAATAATAAAGGTATAACACTTGTGGCTTTAAGTGTTACTATTATTGTTTTATTAATACTTGCAGGAGTAACAATAGCAACATTAACAGGAGATAATGGAATACTAAGTCAAGCACAGCAAGCAAAAGAAGAAACAGAAGAAGCAGAAAAAGAAGAACAAAATATATTATCAAAATATGAAAATTATATAAATAATCTAATTGGAGATGTTTCACAAGTTAATGATAGTAATCCAGGAGTACTTGAAGGAACAGGAACAGAGCAAGACCCTTTTGTTATAAATAGTATAGAAGATTTAGTTGTTTTTTCATATGATGTAACTTCAGGAAATAGATATGAAGACAAAATAGTACAATTAGGGCTAAGTTTAGATTTTTTTTCAGATAAATCGTATGTAAATGCCAATAGAAAAGATTACGGAATATATGGATACGAAGGAAAACTAAAGGAAGTATTAACATCTAAAGAAGGTTTTAAGACAATCGGTGAACAAGAATTAGAAGGAGATAATTATTTTTATGGTATATTTGATGGAAATAATAATTATATAAAAAATATGTATATTAATATATTAAATGAAGAGAAGGAGCAAGATATTGGGTTTATCAATACTAATAAAGGAATAATAGAAAATCTAAATTTAGTAGATGTAAAAATTGATGTATTAGCAAATGAATATGCAGTTGTTGGAAGTATTACTGCATTTAATTATGGTACAATACAAAATTGTTTTGTTTCTGGAACTATAAATGGTAAGCACTTAAATATAGGAGGTGCATATATTGGAGGAATAGTTGGAATAAACAATAAGGATAAAGGTATAATAGAGTATTGCTCAAGTGATATTGAGGTTGAGAGTTCAAATGAAGGAGAGAAAAAAGAGTTTTTAGGTTACAATTATGGTGGAGGAATATGTGCTAGAAATGATGGTATAGTTCAAAATTGTTACAATAAAGGAAATATTGAGGTAAAATCGAATATGGGAGAAGCTTCAGCAGGTGGAATATGTGGAAGAAATACTTATAAAGTATATAAGTGTTATAATTTAGGAAATGTTAAAATAATAGAAGAGCCATTCGTTTCAGAAAAGTGTGGAGCAATTACAGGTTACAATTTAGAAGGAGCTAGTATAGAAAGTTGTAGATATAATAATGAAATATTAGGAGTTGGAATAAATGAAGAAAATGGAGTAGTAATAGATGTAAAAAAAGATAAAAGTTTAGACGAGAAAAAAATATTAGAATTAATATATTAAATGTACAAATTATTAATAAAGTATAATTTATAAGATTAATTGTGAAAATAAAAGAGCTATTTTTGATTTCCAAAAATAGCTTTTAATAAAAACTATGCATAATCTTTATTTTGTTCTAAGCAATAGCTGCATTTAATTTTTTTGATAAATTAGATTTTTTTCTAGCTGCTGTGTTTTTAACGATAACACCTTTACTGCAAGCTTGGTCAATTTTTTTAGTTGCTTCAGAGAATAAAACTTTTGCTTCATCAATTTTACCAGCGTTAACAGCTTCTTCAAATTTTTTAATAGCTGTTTTATATCCTGATTTTATCATATTATTTCTTAAAGTTTTCTTTTCGATAATTTTAACTCTTTTTTTAGCTGATTTAATATTTGGCATTCTTAAGGCACCTCCTTTAGTTTGTATTACATTATTAACATGTAATATTTTACCACATTTATAGTAAAAAAGCAAGTAATTTTATAATAATTCTTGTAAAAGAAATGTTTTTATGTTATGATTTATAAAGAATGGAGGGATACATATGAAAATTGCAATTGGAAGTGACCATGGCGGATATAGATTAAAAGAAGAAGTAAAAAAATATTTAGATGAAAAAGATATAGAGTTTGTAGACTTTGGATGTGGGGGAGAAGAATCGATAGATTATCCTGATATAGCGGCTGAAGTTGCAAAAGCAGTGCAAAGTAAAAAATATGATCAAGGAATATTAATTTGTCGTTCAGGAATAGGAATGTCAATAGTAGCAAATAAATTTAAAGGAATTAGATGTGCACTTTGTCATAATGAATACACAGCTAAATATGCAAGATTACATAATGATAGTAATATCTTAGCAATGGGAGCAGATGATTTAACAACTGGTGGAGCTGTATGCATATTAAGAATGTGGTTTGCGACTGAATTTGAAGGTGGAAGACATGTCGAAAGATTAGAATTAATAAAGGAAATAGAAGATATGAACATGAAATAAGGAGGCATAATTTATGTGGGGAGATGTAGCCATTGCCTTTTTGCTAGCTTTTATAGTAGCATTTATGGCAACACCATATACCATAAAAATTGCACAAAAGATAGGTGCAGTAGATGTCCCTAAAGACCAGAGGAGAATGCATAAAAAGGCAATGCCGAAATTTGGAGGTCCAGCAGTAATACTTGGATTTTTAGTATCTGTAACTTATTTACTTATTGTAATGAGTATGGAAGGTACAATTAGTCTAGCTGGTACAGAAAATTATGGTAGACAGTTACTAGGAATGTTTTTAGGAATACTGGTAATTAGTATAACATGTATATTTGATGATATACTTACAATAAAACCGCTTGTAAAATTAACAGGGCAAGTACTAGCAGCGATAATAGCAGTATCATTTGGAGTAAGAATAGAGAGTATAGATTTTGGATTTATTAATACATCTGAATTAGGAGAAGCGGTATCAATTATAGTAACTGTAATATGGATTGTAGGAGTAACAAATGCGATAAATCTAATAGATGGTTTAGATGGATTGGCTTCAGGAATATCTGTCATATCATCAGTATCTTTGTTAGTAATATTTGTACTAAATGGTTCTCCAACAATAGCAATAATATTAATAACAGCACTTGCAGGGGCCTTAGTTGGATTTTTACCATTTAACTTTGCACCAGCAAAAACATTTATAGGAGATACTGGCTCAAATTTTTTAGGATATACAATATCAATTATTGCAATATTAGGAGTTGCAAAAACTTATACATTAGCAGTTATAATATTACCACTAATAGTATTAGGACTTCCTATATTTGATACATTATGGGCAATAGTAAGAAGATTAATAAAAGGAAAATCAATCAAAGCAATATTTAAAGCTGATAAAGGACATTTGCATCATAGATTAGTATCAAGAGGATTTAGTCAAAAGCAAGCAGTTTTAGTTTTATATGGAATTAGTGCAACATTTGGAATATTTGCGGTTATACTATTAGATAGTGGAATATGGAAAGCATTATCATTCTTACTTATGGTAGTTGTAGCAATAGGACTAGGATATAAAAACTTCCAAGAAGAGCATTCAGATACTCAAAGATATGAATGTGTGGAATGTAAATATATTTATAATCCTAAATTTGGAAATGAAAAAGCAGGAATAAAACCAGGAACACCTTTTGAAGATTTACCAGATACCTGGGTTTGCCCTGTGTGTGGAGAAGGAAAAGATATGTTCCAAATACATCAATAATAATTTAGGAGGTGAATAAGATGTACGTATGTTTAGCATGTGGATATATATATGATCCAGAAAAAGGAGATCCAGATAGTGGAATAGCTCCAGGAACAGCATTTGAAGATATTCCAGAGGATTGGGTTTGCCCAATATGTGGAGTTGGAAAAGATATGTTCCAAAAGAAAGAAGATTAATTTTAAGATAAGAAGGTACTACTATATACCTTCTTTTTCTATGTATATTATTTGACTAAAGGACTACTGGATGCTATAATAGAATACATAATTGAAGAAAAGGAAAGGTAAAAATGGAAGATAAAATAACAAGCTTTTTAGCTTATGAAGGAAGAATAGGAATTACATGTATAAAAACAACTAATATGGTAGAAAAAGCAAGGAAAATACATGACTTAAGTCCACTTTCTTCTGCAGCATTTGGAAGACTACTTACAATGACTTCTCTTATGGCTATAGAGATGAAAAACAAACAAGATAAAATAACAATTGAAATAAAAGGAAATGGACCAATAGGAGGGATGCTTACAACTGCGAATAATGTTCCAGAAGTAAAAGGATATGTCATAAATCCATATGTAGATTTACCATTGAACGAGTTTGGAAAATTAGATGTAGGTGGAGCAGTAGGACAAGATGGATATATACATGTAATTAAAGATATAGGACTAAAAGAGCCTTATATAGGAGTTTCTAATTTAACATCAGGAGAAATAGCAGATGACTTTACAAATTATTTTGTTAACTCAGAACAAAGACAAGCAGCAGTTAGTTTAGGAGTATTGGTAGATAAAAATGGTGTAAGAGAAGCTCGGAGGATATTTAATTATTCCTATGCCAGATGCAACAGAAAGTGATATTTCAAATGTAGAAAAAGGAATATTTGAAGCAGGAGCAATATCAAAAATGTTAGATGAAAAATTAAGCCTAACAGATATAGCCAAAAAGGTAACAAGAGATAAAAATATAAAAGTTATAGAAGATTGTAAAATGCCTGTATATAAATGTGATTGTTCTAAAGAAAAGATGGCAAATGCTTTAAGTAGTATAGGCAAGAAAGAATTAGAAGATATAATAAAAGAAGATGGTAAAGCAGAACTTATTTGTCATTTTTGTAATAAAAGATATCAGTTTAATAAAGAAGAATTAGAAAATATTCTAAAGAAAATTAAATAAAAACATAAAAGACTTGAACGATAAAATTAAATATCATGTTCAAGTCTTTTATGCAGGTGTTACTCATACTTGGCATGGTAGCGAACTGCACGCCATTTGCCGTTCGGAGTCCTCTCGACGTATCCGCTAAATTCAACCCAACCAAGTTCTGATGGGTGAGCTTTGCGAATTTCGTTAAGAGCCTTAATGGCTTCAATAGGCCTAAGAATCTCAGGAGATTTGAACACCTCTTGAAAAACTTTCTGTTTACCGTCTCGCTTTTCTGGTGCTACAAACATACAAGCTCCTTTCAGATAGGTATATAACCATGATTATATTATACTATAAATTTATTTTAAATTCAAATTTAACAAGGTTTAAGACATTAGAAAGAATTGACAAATAATTAATTTGTTAATATAATATTTGAAGAAAATAAATATAAAGAAGGAGAGAGAGACATGGAAAATAACGTTTTAATATTTGGACATAAAAATCCAGATACAGATTCAATATGTTCTGGGTTAGTAAAAGAAAGATTAAATAAAAAGTTAGGAAAAGAAAATTGCAAGGCAGTAAGACTTGGAAAACTAAATAAGGAAACGAAATTCATATTAGATTATTTAAAACTAGAAGAACCAGAATTAATAGAAAGTGTTAATGAAGGACAAGAAGTAATTTTAGTAGATCATAATGAATTTAACCAAAGTGCAGAAGGGATTAATAAAGCAAAAATATTAGAAGTTGTAGACCATCATAGAATAGCTAACTTTGAGACTTCAGAACCTTTATATTATACAGCAAGACCATATGGTTGTACATCAACAATTCTTTTTGAGGAATATAAAGTAAAAGGACTAGAAATTAGTAAAGAAGAAGCATTACTTATGGCCAGTAGCATAATATCAGATACATTACTATTAAAATCACCAACAACAACAGAATATGATAAAAAAGCCTTAGAAGAATTAGAAAAAATAGTAGGTATTGATATTAAAGAATATGGATTAGAAATGTTAAAGGCTGGAACAGATCTAAATGATTTTTCAGCAGAAGAATTAATATCTTTAGATGCAAAAAGTTTAGATAAAAACGGAACAAAATTTGTAATTGCACAAGTAAATACAGTAAGTATAGAAGATGTATTAAAAAGACAAGAGGAATTAGAAAAAGCAATAAATGAAGAAATAACATCTAAAGGACTAGAATTATTTGTTCTTGCAATTACAGATATATTAAATAGTAATTCAGAAATTATAGCTTTAGGAAATAAAGTAGAAGCAGTTGAAAAAGCATTTAATAAAAAGTTAGAAAATAATAGAGCTTTTTTAGAAGGTGTAGTTTCTAGAAAAAAACAAATACTTCCAAACATTGATAAAAATATATAAAAAGAAAACAAAAATAAAAAGAAAAATAACTTAAAGGACAGGTAAAAAATATAATACTAGTACCTGTCCTCTGAATTTATAAAAAAGTATTGAATATTTTTGTAATTAAATCTATAATAATTAAGTAAAATAAGTAGTAAAGGACATAGAAGAATTGGAGTGGTTTGATGTCAAAACATATGAAAATAAATGAAAAGTCATCGAAAAAAGAAACTTTTCTACAAAGTGTCGTAACATTAATATTCTCACAAGTTTTGATAAAGTTATTAGGATTAGTATATAATTTATATTTAACAAATAGAGAAGGTTTCGGAGATAGAGGTAATGGAATTGTATCAGCAAGTTATCAGATATATGCATTGCTTCTTACAATTTCATCAATAGGAGTTCCAAATGCTATATCAAAGTTAGTGTCAGAAAGAGTAGCAATTGGAGATAATAAAGGTGCTCACAGAATATTTAAAATAGCATTTGCAACTTTTGCAGTTATTGGTTTAATTGGTACGCTAATGTTATTTTTAGGAGCTCATTTAATAGCAGTAGAATGGCTACAAATACCAGAAGCGGAAATGACATTAGTTGCATTATCACCGGCCATATTCTTTGTTGCAATAGCATCAGTAATGAGAGGATACTTTAATGGAAGGCAACAAATAAAAGCAACAGCAAGGTCACAAACTTTAGAGCAAATATTTAAAACAGCTTTAACTATAATATTAGTAGAAATAGTAGCAATTATTTCAAATGTATCGACAGAATGGATGGCAGCGGGAGCAACACTTGCTACCACTCTTGCTACAATGACAGGATTTGGCTATTTATATTTATATTATAAAGTAAGAAAAAAAGAAATTGCAACAGAGATAAGTTCTACAGTAAATTACAAATATGAAAGAGTAAGAAGTATTGTTAAGAAAATAGTACTTGTATCGCTTCCGATTGCTATAACTGCAATTCTTTCATCAGTAAATAAGAATATAGATTCTTTTACAGTTGTAAGAAGTTTAAAAGAGTTTATGCCAGATGATATGGCTGTTAGCCAGTATGGAATATTAGGTGGAAAAGTAGATACATTAACAAGTTTACCGCTATCTATAAATGTAGCATTTTCTACAGCTTTAGTACCAGCAATTTCAGCAGCAAAAGCTAGAAAAGATAGGAAGGAAATAAAGAAAAAAACAACATTTTCATTACTTGTTTCAATGCTTATTGGACTTCCATGTACCATAGGTATGTGTATTTTTGCAGGACCTGTATTAAATTTATTATATCCAAATGCAAGTGATGGAACTGTAATACTTCAAATAAGTTCACTTACAATATTATTTACAATACTGGACCAAACGATAAATGGAGCTTTACAAGGATATGGCTTGTTAAGAATACCAGCAATATCTTTGGGACTTGGTGTACTTGTAAAACTAATTTTAAACTTGGTATTAGTACCAATACCATCTATTGGAGTAAATGGAGCAGCATGGGCATCGGTTGCTTGTCACGTTGTTGCATTTACAATTTCAATTATTTGTTTGAAAAAAGCATTTAGATTAAAGCTACCTGCAAGTAAGTTTGTAATAAAACCATTTTTAGCAACAATTATTATGGCAATTTGTTCATATTTTATTTATTATATACTTTCAGGAATAATTGCTTTAAAATTGGCTACAATATTAGCAATAGTATTTGCAGTAATTATCTATGTTTTGGCAGTAATTGCATTAAAGGTATTTACTAAGGAAGAAGTACTAATGATGCCAGCAGGAGATAAGATAAGCAAATTATTAACTAAGTTAAAAATATATTAAAATTAAAAAATAGCAAAAAAATACGAAAAAAAGAAGGATTTTAAATATTTTTGGCGAATTAATTTAATTAGTAGTACATTTATTGCTATATTTAGGCAATAAAGTACATAAACATTATACTTTATAGGAGGTAGTAAAAAATGAACAAAGCTGAATTAATCGCAGCAATGGCTGCAAAAACAGGAGAAACAAAAAAAGCAGCTGAAGCATCAGTAAATGCTTTTGTAGAAGTTGTGACAGACTCACTAAAAAAAGGAGATAAAGTTCAACTAGTTGGATTTGGTTCTTTTGAAGTTAGAAAAAGAGCAGCTAGAAAAGGTAGAAACCCACAAACTAAAGAAGAAATCAAAATACCTGCATCAAAAGCTCCAGTATTCAAAGCTGGTAAAGCATTAAAAGATTTAGTAAACAAAAAATAAGATTTTAAAAGATATATAAATATATGATATCATATGAAAAGAAGCTAGAGATAGCTTCTTTTTTGTTTATTAGACTTTAATAGTTTTAAAAATGAGAAAGTAAAAACAGAATATAAAAAGTATCTATTTTATAAAGGAATTTTTTAATTTTATTTCTTAATATCTTGTTGTTATTTATTTTTATATAATATCTAATCATTAATATGAACATTTATCATATAGATAGAATATAGTATCATAATTTTATTGTTAAATTTCATAAGATTTGATTCATAATCATATAATTTTTAATTTTAGTATGATATTCAGTATCAATAATGAATAATTATAAAAATCTAAAAATATTATAGAATGTAAGCTACAAATAGTCGTAAATATTACAACGTATATTCCTACGGAAACAAGCAAAAGTGTACTTTTTATACAAAATAATTTACATAATTATTACAAAATTATTAAAAAAGCTTTACAAAATGACAAAAATGTAATATAATGTTGTCGGACTTAAATAGGAACATAGGGAACAGCCATATAGCTAGAAGTTCAAAAAATAAAAAAAGAGGGAAAAAAGATGAGAAAAGTATCAGAAACCATTAATTCCGTAAGAAAAAACAATACTGGAATTAAAGACGATGACGAATATGCCATTTGTCTCTATGTTTGTGGTGCTTTTTTAATGTAATTAAACCTAGGATTTTACTCGAGAAATAATAGAAGAAAAATCTTAGGTTTATATTTTTTTTCTTAAAAAAATTTTAAGGAGGGGAAAGGAATGAAAAGCTTTAAGGCAAAACTAACCATATTACTAATTGCAATGTTAGTCGTTACAATGTTAGTACCATTTGGTAGTGTAGCAGCTGCAAATGAAGGGGTACAAATAATAAAAGAAGCTGACGGTGATGTTGTAATTTATGTAGATGGACTAGAAACAAGTTTTGAGTATGCTTTATCAGAAGAGGCTGATGCAACAGAAATGGATTTAAATTATATAAATTCAGTTGAAGATGATGAAGGTAATCAAGTAGCATTAATTTCAGCTAGCGATTTTGCAGAAAGTGAAAATAATTTATACATAAGAACGGAAGATGAAACTGTAACATATACACTAGATTTTAGTGATATGCTTACACAAGATAAAATGGAAGAAGTAAAAAATACTTCAAATAGGATATCAACTAGTGTTTTAACAGGAATTGTTGATAGAACAGAAACAATTGAAGGAAAGAACTATACTTATACTGTTGGAGGATTAAAAATAGAAGATGATGCAAATGCAGAGTATTCTTATCAAATGTTTAAAGCAACAGATGAAAGATATAGTGAACTTCAAAGTTTAGCAGATGAACTTAATAGTGATGGTTATGACAGTGAACCTATGTATACAAAGATTGAATTAGCTAACAATTTCTACAATTTATATAATGAACTATTAGCAGAAGTTGATTGGCAACCAGTAGATGAGAGTATGGAGATTAAACAACCATCAGATGCTACTGACGGAGAAAGATATATTGTAATGTTAAGAAAAGTTGCAGAAGACGGAACAACATATGATGCTAAATTCATGGAATCAAACTTAGGAATAGATGAAGGTCAAGATGAAAAAGTAGAACAACAAGAAGTAACAACTCAAGAAACTTCTAAATTACCTATAACAGGAGATAGCATTGTTTTATTCGTTGTATTAGCTGCTTTAGTAATAATTGCAATAGTTGTTTTTATCAGAATGAAAAAATTAAATAAAAAGGCAGATAAATAATGAAAGCGAAAATATATAAGATAATCTTTTGTATTCTTATTATTTCAATCATATTAGTAATAGGTTTAATTCTTATTAAAAATATGCAAAGTGATGAAAATGAGAAGAAAAATCAAGAGGTCGTAGAGGTATTTTCAAGTGCAGATAGCACACAAAAACAAGAATTAACATTAAATGGCTATAAAGTAATAGGTATAATAAAAATTCCAGCAATCGATTTGGAATACCCGATTTTAGAAATGGATGTTTCAAACCCAGAAGAAGCAAAAGAGCCAATGAGACTTGCTATTATTAAATACTGGGGTGGGGATGTTAATGGATATGGTAACTTATCACTTGCAGGTCATAACAATTATAATGGAACAATGTTTGGAAAAACAAAGAATTTAAAAATAGGAGACATAGTAGAGCTAACAGATTTAAATAATCAAACAGTTCAATATCAAATATATGACATTTTTAAAACTGATCCAAACGATGTAACTATATTAGAAACAAAAGATGAGACAATAAGAGAAGTTACTCTAATTACATGTACAAATGGTAATAGAGAAAGATTAATTTTAAAGGCCAAAGAAATTATATAGAAGGAGGAGGTTTTGATGGCACAATTTAAGAAGCCAAGTAAGAAAGCAACAATTATAACAGCTGCTATAATAATAGTACTTCTAATTATTGCTGCTACAGGTACAGTAATGTTCTTAAAAGATAGAGGAACAACTGAAGCTGCTGAAATTGGTCAAGAACAAGTTTCAACTCAAAATGAAAACGCAGGAAGCCAAACAGCTGAAGATCAATCAAGTGGAGAAGCAACAGCTCCAGAAGAACAATCAACTAGTGAAGAAGTGGCAACACAAGGAGAAGAAGAAACAGGAGCAGCAGGTGAAACAGCAACAGAAGGAACAACACAAACAGGAACACAAGGTACAACAAGTACTGGTACTACAACAGGAGAAACAACTACTACAACCGAGGATATACAAGAATCAACAATAACAAGAACAGACGTAGTAGAAACAGTAACAGTAACGCCTTGGGAAAACCAAAATTTAGGATGGGACCCAAGTGGTGTTGATGCGGATTTTGCAAGAGCAGGATTATCTACATTGAATGTACAAGAAGATGATGTAATAGTCACAAAATCAGCAACAACAAAAACAGGAGAAGGATTAGTTCAAGAAGGAGAACAAATTACATATACAATTACAGTAACAAACAACTCTGAAAAAGATGTTGAAGTAAAAGATAGAATTCCAGAACAGACTACTTATGTAGATGGTTCAGTAGAAAATGCAGAGATATCAGAAGATGGAACTGTAATATTTGGAACAGCAAAAGCTGGAGAAGTAACAGTAATAACATTTAAAGTAACTGTAAATGCAGGAGCAACAAGAATAATAACAAACGTTGCTGTTGCAAATGGTGAAGAAAGTGATCCAACAGAAACAACAATTGTAAAAATAACAAAATCAAGTGAAGTAAAAACAGCAGAAGGAGCAACAGTAGAAGATAATGTTGCTAAAGTTGGAGATAAAATTACTTATACAATCTCTGTAGAAAATACAGGTGATGAGACAGAAACAGTAAATGTTAAAGACGTAGAATTATCAGAATTAATTTCTAATGGAACATTAGAAGTTGAAGAAGATTCAAAAGCAACTGCAGATAAATTAATGAATGGAACAGATGTTACAGTACCTGCAGGAGAAACAGTTGAATTAGAATTCACAACTGAAGTATTAAAAGTTGATGGGGCAATTACAAATGTTGTTACAGCAGGAGACAACGACAGTACAGACCCAGAAGACCCAATAACTACAGATACAGTTGAAACAAAAGGACTTTTAGTTGAAAAAACAGTAATAGATCAAAAAGAAGAACCATATAAATATGGAGAAACAGTAAGATTTGAAGTTACAGTAGATAATATAGGAAGTACAACATTAACTAATATTGTTGTAACAGATAATTTAGAAGGTGCAACTTTAGTTTCAGGAAACTCAACAATTGCAACATTGGCACCAGATGATGAACCTGTAACATTAGTTTATGAATATGTAGTTCAAGAATCAGATGTAGAACGCGGATATTTTGTAAATGGAGTAACAGCTACATCAGGAGATGTAACAGAGGAAGATGAAACTGATGAAATTCCTGTAGACCAAGTTTTCGGATATACAGTAAATTACTTAGAAGAAGGAACTGACGAAGTATTAGCACCACAAAAAGTAGTAGATAATCAAACATTTGGAGCAACAGTAACAGAAGAAGCAATAGACATTCCAGGATATACAGCAGTAGACCCAACAGAACAAACAATAACAATAGAAGTAGAAGGAAATGTAATAAACTTCTATTACACAGCAAGAACAGACTTAAGTTATGTAGTAAACTATTTAGAAGAAGGTTCTAATGATGTATTAGCACCACAAAAAGTAGTAGATAATCAAACATTTGGAGCAACAGTAACAGAAGAAGCAATAGACATTCCAGG
>CALXAY010000043.1 GCA_944386415.1 uncultured Clostridia bacterium
TCTCCTAATAATTTTTTATATTGTTCCACACATTCAGTATTTGTAATTAATAATATATCTTTTATACCTGCCATTAATAAAACAGATAATGGATAATATATCATTGGCTTATCATAAATTGGTATTAATTGTTTTGATACACTAATAGTAGATGGATAAAGCCTTGATCCAGTTCCCCCCGCTAAAATAATTCCTTTCATATTTACCACTCCTTTTATTTAATAAATTCTTCTACTAATTTATTACATTTAATGTCAAACTCTTTTTTCCATTCTTTGTATAATTTCATAATTTCATCTTTATGCTCTATACAATTAATAATTCTTGTCTTTATATATTTAGGATCATCTTCTTTTGTTAAAATTACATACTCACCAAGTTTTGTTCCTGCAAAATAGTCATTATTATTTCCAAGTAAGCAAGGAACACCCATTTCAAAACTTTCTAACGGAAACATTGGAGCATTTTCTGTAAAAGTTGGATATACATTTACTTCGTTTTGCTGTATTCTTTTTAATAATTCTTCTGTTGGAATATAATCATCAACACTTGTTGTCTCTAATCCTAATATTTCAGTAAATTTCTTTGCTCCTTCATTTATAGGTACAACATCTGCAATACAATTTGGAACAAGTTTCATACTACTAAGTGCTGTGTATATATTTTTTAATTCTCTTGTATCAGCATTATAGATACCAATTTTAATTTTATTGCTTTTTTCTTTTTCCACTCTTTCAATATTATCTAAATGAACATTATTTTGAAGGTAATAACTTTTAAAACCTACTTTCTTATAAAATTCATACATAGTACTTCTAACAAATGCAAAGCTATCTATTTTTCCTTCTTTGTATAAATTCATAACATCTTTATTTAAATTCCAAGTATAATCTGAGAAAAACTCATAACAATTTCCATGCCAAATTACTTTTATTTTTATATTATTATTTAATTCTTTAATTTTCTTTAAAACATCTACCCAACCATCAACTATTTGACTAAATATTACTGACTTAATATTGTTATTTACTACCGCTTCGGAAACCTTATTTATATTTTTCTTTCCAAAAACTTGCTCTAAAGGTACAATATTTTTAAAAAGCCCTTTAGTAGAATTTGCAACACCAAGCCAAGTAGGATTATAAAAAACAATATAATCTTTATCTTTATATTCTTCTAATTTTTTCACAGCTAAATCTACTTGTTCTGAATAATGTTTATTTTGTTTTCTTACATTTTTACCATTAACAATTCTATATTTAATAGAACTTAAAATGTGGTAAATCTTCCTAATTACTCTATATATAAAACCATCTTTTTTTATAAATCTTTTAACAAAATCTTTTAGTTTTTGCATAAATATTCCTTCCTATTTCTCTAAAAACTTAAATTTATTTTCTTCTACTAATTTGTTATATTTTTCTTTCCACTTTTTGTATTCTTCCATAATAATTTGTTTATTTTTTAAACATTCTTCTATAAGCTTAGCGTTTACAATTGGATTATCTTCAGCTTTTGTTACAATATATTTATCTAACATCTCATTACATCCAAACAAATCAGAAGTATTACCAATTATACAAGGTATACCTTGCTCCATACTAATAAAAAATACTGGATGAAAATACTCTGTAAATGATAAAGAAACATTAATATCATTTTTAACTACCTTTTTTATTATTTCATCTTCATTAATATTTTCTATTTTATCTATCTTACTTTCTATTTCCATTGTAGTTAAGAAATCTGTCATTCTCTCATCTAACTCATTATAATTAACATTTGAATTATCTATCATTTTACCAATACATAATTGATTAAATATATTTTTATCCCATGTGTAGTTTAATGGATAGATTCCTATGTCTATTTTTCCATTTTCTTTTTTTATTTCTTTTTTCTCAGCATCATCTAAAATATAATTTTCCATTAAATATGAAGAGTTATATCCTAAACTTTTATAAACTTCATATTGTCCTTTTCTTAAAAATGCAATATCATCTACTTTTCCCTTTTTTGATAATTCTAATAATCTAAAAAAATTATTTCTTTCGTATTCATAATACAAAAGACTATCTTGAGTATTACAAATTACTTTTACTTTAAGATTTTTCTTCTTTATATAATCTACTAGCTTGTCCCAACCTATTTCAAAACCACTAAAAATAATTTGCAAAACACCTTTTTTAATTTCTTCATCTATTATTTTTATATTATGATTATAATCAAAATCAGTCCAACCTAAGTTAATTTGTCTTGTGTTTTCAAACATATTTGTAATACATATATTATCTTCTGGCTTTTTATCTCCATATAGTAAAATATATTTATCCATAACAGTTCCCTTTCTAACATCTCTAAAATTGACATTCTCCATCTTGTGTAATAAGATTTAATGATTTAATACTTTTATCTTTACTAATATCTTTAATTAGTTCTTCTATTTTATTATTAGAAAGCTCATAAATAACATCTGTACTGCTACTAGAAACATTTTTAGATTTTACTCTATATTTTATTTTGTTTTCTTCTAAAACTTTTGTTATTTTTTCCTCTGCTTCCAAATTTTCTAAAGTTGCTACTAATAAATATGGTATTTTATTTCCTGGTAATTTTTCAAAAACAAGTAATGCAATTGTAAGAATAATTGCTAAAACAAATGCAATAGAATATATTCCTGCACCAATTATTATTCCATTAGTTATTGACCAAAATAGAAATAATAAATCTTTTGGTTCTTTTATAGCTGTTCTAAACCTTACAATTGAAAGAGCACCAACCATACCTAAAGATACAACTACATTTGCTTGCATTGACATTATAACAGCTGCTGTAACCATTGTCATTAAAGCCATTGTTACATTAAATTTCTTAGAATATATTACATTATCACATGTAAATTTATATATAAAATAAATTACAAATGAAAAAGCTAATGCAATTCCTAATGTTATTACAACTTCGCTTAGTGAAATTGAATTTGTAAACTTGTCTAAAAAATTATTTTTAAAAATATCTGAAAAATTAATACTATCCATTTTTTATTCCATCTCCTACTTTATTGATTTTCCCATTTTTCTTCCTATTAAATATTTTGAATATGATGTTCTTTCTAATGTATTTATATTAAAAAGCCAAGTTATGTAATTAGGTATAAACTCATCATATTTCACTTCTAAAACCATCATATTATCTTCTATAATTGGTATTTGTACATTTTGCTTTTTTAAAAATCCATCTGTATTATAATCTATTGATATATTATAATCAAGTGTAAGTCTTACATTTCCTGCTCTATAAACATAAGGTATTCTGTTATAACTTACAACTACTGCTGGTTTATATCCATAAAATTTTGTTTTTAATATAAATTCATTTAATAATTTATCATTATCTTTACTTATATTAAGTTTTCCATTTATTAAATCTTCTACCTGCTTTTTTGTAATACGGCAAGATGTTTTATTTGTCATATTGTTTATTTTAAATTTTTTTTCTAAACAAATATAACTTAAATCATAATTATAATATCTAATTCTATATTTTTCTCTTTTACTAATACCATCTACTACTTGATAATAACTTGTATCCTTATAATCATCAAAATATAAACTTCTTATAAAATAACTTCCATCTTCTTTCGTATTTTTATCAGTATCTAGCATAAATGATATTCTTTTTTTTATTTCTTCAAATTGCATCTTATTTATATAATACTTTAATTCATGTCTAAATTTTTTCTTTTTTTCTTTTTCCATTTTCTCTCCTATTGTAATGAATTAATATAATTATTAATTACATCAAATCTTTTATTATACCAATCTTTTAATTCTTGTATTTCTTGTTGTTCATTTACATTACTTTTTATTTCTATATTTGAATTTCTTGTATTTTCTCTTTCTAATGAATTAGCAATTTTTATATATTCATATTGTTCATCTATTAACTTATTTATTTCTTCTTTATTTAAAGCTTTTTTTATTAATAAATTCCATCTATCTTTATAATATCCTACTGTTTTATTATATGGTCTTGAATAACCTTCAACAATTTCTCCTACTCTATCATATTGCTCTGTATATTTGCTTTCTTCATTACTCCATAACATACCAAAAGTTAAATCCACATCCCAAGGTGTTATTAATACTTTAGTATCTTCATTGTCATTTTTTATTGAATAATATATATTTTTAAATTCATAATTATCTAAAGCTTGTGTTATTAATACATATATTTTATGATTTATACTGTTTTCAACATAAAATTCTTTTTCTAAAGCTTCATAACTTATATCCCCATTATAATAACTCTTCATTTTACTTAAAATATTTCTCCAAGCTTCTGGATATTGTTTTTTACTTTCTGGATATTTCATTTCAAAAGGTCCAAAAGTCTCACTTTCTACGTTACTATAATTATTAAAATCAACTTGATTCCAATTAACACCTTTTATTAAAACACCAGTATCTTTGTCTAAATTTAGTAAATTTTCATCTATTGTTTCTTTTAATAAATATAATCCTACGTATTCACCATTTACATATAGTTCAACAAATTCTGACCTCAAATCTTCATGTTTTTCTTCACTTAAATCTTCATTCATTCTATTCCATATGTCAGATGCTAGTTTTGTTCTAAGAGATGATGGATCTGTTACAAGACCATCTAATATCCATGTTTTTGAAGTAGTCATTCCTAAAAATCCAAAATCTACGTTTTTTTCTAGCTTTATTCTATATCCTTTTTTTGGATATCCTGCAGTTGAGCCTCCTCTATATCTTACTTCTGCATCATCAAAATATTGATATTTAGAATTATTTTCTTTATAACTTGGATCTGTAATTGAAAACTCTGAATATGTATATTCAAAACCAATCTTATTTTCATTAAAATTTAAAGAAATACTTGGAAGATTAGTAAACTTTATAAAATAACTATTTTTATATAGCCATGTTTCAACATCAATTTTATATGTTTTGTTATAATCTATAACTTCTGAAATTTCAATTTCTTTTTTAAATTCTCTATCATCAATTTTTGAATTTAGATTATAACTAGAATTTATTTTTATCTTTATTTTTGTTTCTTCGTTTTGATTTAAATTAATTGGCAAATAATACGTACTAGTTACAGAATTATAGTTTAATTCAACATCATTAATAGATATCCCGTAAATTATATCTTTTTTTGTTTTCTCTCCATTTACAATGTTTCTAAAAACCTCTATATATCCACTATAATAAAAAGTTAACCCTACTAATATTAGTACAATTAATATTAGAAAAATAAGTAATACATTTTTTGTTCTTTTTCTATTAATACTAATCATTTTCCTTTTATTTACCCTTTCCAAGTATTTTTCTTACAACTGCTTTAAAATTTAATAATACATTCATATATCCTAAATTATTATATACAATAAAAGCTTCTTTCCAAGTTTCATCTCTTAACATATTTCTACACTTAAATATATTAAGCTTTTGCATTGCTGTTAGTTTATCATCTTTTTCAACATATTCTGCTGTTCCAAATGTATCATTAAATACCATACTGTAATATGCTTCTATTAATTCTTTACTTGGATTTACCTTTGTTCTTCTAATTAAATCATAAACATATTGTTTTGTTTCTTCTGCTTCATAAGGATGATATTTCATATATTCATTAATAACTTTAGCTGCTTCAAACATACCTTCTTGCATAGGTTTAATATACTTGCTTACAACTTTTGTTTCATCTTCTTTTGCTCTTCTTATTGCTTTTCCATCTTTATAGCCTGTAACACTTCCTGTTCCTGGGTTATATATCCATTCTAAAAGAGTAATCATACTTGCAACTTCATTATCTCTTATTGTTTTATCATCTATAAAACTAAGTTTATATGTGTGTTTAGGTTGAATGTTATAGAAATCATATAAAGTTAAATAATATCCACCTATTTTTTTATTTGTAAAAATGTAAGCTAAATTATCTTGAATGGTTCCTCTCCATCCAATATCTACCATAAACATTGGTTTATCATCATTTACTATACCTTTAGATTTTTCAAAATACTCCAATATCTCTTCTTTTTTTCTTTTTATTTCTTTATTTACTTGTTTTGTAAATTCTTCATCTAAGCAAAGCTCTTGAACTCTTATATCAAACCAAGGACATATTATTTTTTCTTCTATATCAATATCATATTTATCCATATATTTTTGATAAGGCTTAATATCTATTGCAAGAGTCTTAAATAAAGCCTTCATACTTTGCTCTCTATATTGAGACCATAAACGTAGTAATTCTGTTATAGAAAATTCTTTTAATGAAGCTGAAAATGTTCCCATTCTACTTACTTCAATAATATCACAATTAGGTACTTCTACTCCAAACGGATTATTTTCTTTTATTAATTCATGAATCTTAATAAAAGTTTCTCCTTCTCTAGTTGCATAGTATACTGTTGGTATTTTATTTTTTATTGCATACTCAACAATACTGTATCCATAAAAATATAATAATGGTGCTAAGTCTACTCCTGTATTAAATAACCTATTTTCTTTAGAACTTTCATCTTTTTTTACACATGACAAATCAAAGCCTAACTTTCTTCCTTTTTCTGGAACAAAATCAAACTCTTGCTTTGTTGTTTTTATTGTTTCAATTCCTAAACTTTTTGCCATTTCTATATCTGAATACACATTATCTCCCACATGTATATGGTCTTCTGGCTTTATTTTTAATTCTTCTTCAGCTTTTTTATATAAATTACCTGTTCTTTTGTTTAATAAGTAATCTGCTGAACTATATATTTTTTCTATCTTTACTGGTATTTTTAAATAGTCTAGTAATTCTTTTAAACTTTCAGAACTCATGTAAAAGTCAGATATACAATACATTTTTAAATCTTTGTATTTTTCAAATATAGGTAATATTTCTGGATTTATAAATATTACTCTTTTTTCAGCTTCTATTTCTTCTTTTAGAAGTTCGTCTTCTATATTTAATTCATCTTTAAATATTTCTTTTTCTAATATTTTAAAAACATCTAAAATTCTACATTCTTCATCAAAGCCTTTTTCTTTATTTTTCTTACACTCTTTAGCTTCTATTTCATCTCTTCTTTTTAATATTTCATATATATTTTTATATTTATCTTTTAATTTACTTTCATATTTTAGAACTATATATCTTGCTGTTGCAAGTTTTGTTTCTTCTGGATGACATTTTCTTTTTATTATTGTATCCCAAATATCAAAACTAATAATTTTTGCCATTTTGTTCCAACCTTTCTTATTTTTTTCTTGATTCTATCATTTATTCTATATATTATCAAGCCAAAATAGAAAAAATATCATATTGTGACCAGATTAACATATATTCTTTCAATCCAAAAAAAGGCCCTATATAAGAGCCTTTCTTTGGGTGGAAGAAACTAAAACACGGTTATATGACTACAAATCATATTCCTTGCAAATCCATGGACGTATATATGCAGTCAAGATGTCCTTCCCTTCTGGAAGACTTCCAACCTTCAAGTATCTCACATACTCTTTGTTTTCCTCGTTTCCAACTGCAACGAGAACACCATCATTAAGAAGCTCTCGGTCCAAAGCCCAATATCCAAGCGAACTTGGGTCTATTACTTGTTCTTCTTCCCCTAGGAGCTTTGCAAGCTCATGAGTGAGCTTCGATGGTTTAGGAACATATGCCCTCAATCCTGAAATTTCGTTTTTCCTGATATTTCCCGGAACTTCATCAAGGTTAGTTCCTCTTGCAAGTCCCACAGGAAAGTGTAGTAAAGTACTACACAGTTCATCCTCAATCCACTTGAGATTGAAAATGTATGGCTTAGCAAGCCTAATACTAAACTTACAAAAGTCCTTTGTAGACTTGGCAACATACCAAGCTTGTAGCTTCTTCCGCTCAGTATCTATTTTCACCTCTTCAAGCCTGAATCTAATCACCGGACGTATAGATGAACTCGAAATCTCCTGTACCTGGCAACCACTTGCTTCTTCTGTTATGACAAATACTTCTCCTCTAGGTACTCTCACATCGATGTGATTCTTGAGTCTGCTGTTTTTGCCATCTTTGGCATAAAAAATCCGCATGATATTCCCCTTCTTCTCGTCATGCAATTCCACTAATACTACAGCAGTATTACTACTGCATCTTATATATTATAACACTTTTGGCCTAATATTTCAAGAAAAAAAGACATAGCATAAAATCTATGTCTTATCTTTTATCAAATTAAGCTTGTGCTACTGGATAAACACTTACTTGTTTTTTATCTTTACCTTTTCTTTCAAATTTTACATTTCCGTCGATTAAAGCAAATAATGTGTCATCGCTACCTTTTCCAACATTAACTCCTGGATGTACCTTTGTTCCTCTTTGTCTTACTAGGATATTTCCTGCTAAAACAAATTGTCCATCAGCTCTTTTAACACCAAGTCTCTTTGATTCACTATCTCTACCGTTACGGCTACTACTTTGACCTTTTTTATGAGCCATGCTTTCTCAACTCCTTTCGACTTTTCTATATTTATTTTCGCTTATAATAAAATACTTTTTTATTTAGCTTCTACTTTTTCAGCTACTTTTTCTGTTTCTTTTTTAGCTGTTGTAGCTTTCTTTTCTGTAGCTGTTTTTATTGAAGTAATTTCCACTTTTGTATATGGTTGTCTATGACCATATCTTCTTCTATAATTAGCTTTTGATTTCATTTTGAAAACAATGATTTTTTTAGCTTTACCATGAGAAACTACTTTTCCTTCTACTTTTACACCTTTAACATATGGATTTCCGACTTGTACTTTTCCATCTTCAGATACTAACATAACTTTATCAAAAGTTACTTTTTTACCTTCCTCTGCATCTAGTTTTTCGAAAAATACAACATCTCCTTCTGCTACTTTGTATTGTTTTCCACAGCTTTCGATTATTGCGTACATCTTTAAATGCACCTCCCTTATTTGTATACTCGCTAATCCTTAAATTCAGGCAATTAACTAATTGTTAATATTTATGGAGCCTTGACTAAGCGGATTACAGTTATTAATTTTAACATAGATAGATATATTTGTCAATGATTTTACCGTATTTTTCTATTTCTTTCCACTTTTTTTCTATTCTTCTAATTTCTTTTTTAATTTTTCTAATGCAATTTTTCTACTACTTACTTTATTTTTTTCTTCAGTTGTTAGTTCTGCTAATGTTCTTCCATCTTCTATTTCAAATATACTATCAAACCCAAAACCATTTTTTCCTCTTTCTTCTCTAGATATTTTTCCTTTTATAATTCCTTCAACTATTATTTTTCTTTTACTATCTACATAAGCTATATCACAAACAACTTTTGCATTTCTTTCTTCTCCACTCTTTTCTTTCATCTTTTCTAAGATGCATTTATTTCTATCTTCTTGTGTTGCTTTATCTCCTAAAAACCTTGCTGTTTCTACTCCTGGAAACCCATCAAAAACATCTATACATAAACCACTATCATCTGCTATGCAAGGAATATTAATTAATTTAAATATTTCATTTGCTTTCTTTAAAGAATTATCTTTAAATGTATTTTTATCTTCGTTAACTTTTATATCAACGCCTACGTCTTCTAAGCTTAGTAATTCATAATGAGTTAAAATTTCTCTTATCTCTTTTAACTTTCCTTTATTATTAGTTGCAACTACAATCTTCTTCATTACCTTTCTTCTCCTGTATCCATTTCTTTTTGTTCTTTATCATTAGTATTTAAACTATAATTACTTAATAATTGTTTAACCTTTTCATACATAGCTTCTTCACTATGTCCTTTACTAATCACATCTAGTAACTGTGAATATATTATACTTTCTTCATTTTCTTTGCCAATCATTGCTAGATGTCTTCTATTTTTTATTTGTTCTAACTTATCTACAACATCTTGATATTCTTTTGCTCTTTCATCTCCTGCGTATTTTGCTCTAATATTTAATATTTTTAAATGTCCCTCAAATTTTCTAAACATTTCTTCTTTATTTCTATTCATTTTCTATTACTCCTTTGTTTAATAATATAACAGCTTTTTTACATTTTGTCTAGTTTAAAATTTTATAGATATCAAAAAACTTCTCTATTAATTAATAGAAAAGTTTTTTAATCTTACAATTTTTTATTCTTCTTTCTTCGCCCCAACTACTACAAATCTTCCATCTTTCACATGATAAGAACATGTAGATAAAGTAATTAATTGCGTTCCGTAATTTGCTGTTTGTTCTATATTATATAAAGATATTTCTTTTATATTTTTTATATAATCATTGTATGCCTCTTCTGTTTTAGGATTTATAAAAAAGTAATATTTAAAAACATTATCACTTGTATAATATACTTTTGACCTAAAAACAGAAATTATATCATATACACATTCTTCATCAGCAGTTGTAAAGGAAATTGTTGGGTGATTTTTATAATAGCTTTCATTAGCATATTTTAATAATTCTTGAAACATAGTTCCATTATTTAAATTATGTCCGTAAATTAGATAGTTATTGCTTGGTATATTCCAATCATAATCTTTGTCTAAAAAGATGGCTCCATTTTTGGATTTTTCTCTTTTATAGTTATGTGTCATATAGTATTTGTTATCATTTCCTTGTACTACTGGATAACTTATATTAGTATTTTCAATTTCAAGAAAACCAACTACATCTGAATTTTCTTGCTGTAAGCTTTTTACTTGTATCATTCTTTTTGTACTTTCTTTTGTTACTTTATTCTCATCAACTTCTATTGTGTCTACTATTTTAGTTTCTTTTACCGCTTCATTTTTCCAATAAAATTCTTTTACTATATACATAATCGAAATAATTATTAAAGAAACTAAAAACAAATAACTTAATAAAATTAATTTTTTATTATCTTTTTTCATACTATTTTATAAGGATAGACGTTTATTGTCTATCCTTTTTAATTTTATTTTTCATTAAAACAATAGTTGTTGCTGAAACTAATAATGTTAAAACAGCAATTCCTAAATAATTTTTGCTTCCTGTTTTTGGTGTGTTATCTTTCTCTACCTTTTCTATAGTATTTGTGGTATTATTTGTATTTTCTTGAACTTCTGCAAGCTTAACAAAGATAGTAGTATCTTTTGTTATGGCATTATTAAAGTCGAATTTTGTTTTAAAGTCCGCATCTGTATAATATCCTTCAACTGTATAGCCACTACTTACATCAATATGAGATTTTAACATATCTTCAGTTAATTTTTCTCCGCTATCTACTGTTATTTTATAAGTTTTATCATTTACTACTAAACTTACTACAAGTTTTTGAATATCAACATTTGGTGTTGCTTTATCTGGCACACTTGACTCTGATATAACATTATCATTCTTATCTGTTAAAACTACTTTATTCCCTGAAAGAACTACTTTGTTTGTAGTATTTGCAGTATTTGTTATTGTAAAATCTGTAAGATGTCCATTTTCTGCAATATAAATAGCATTTTCATTTGAATCTGTCGTTAAAACTCCATTCATTACTAAAGTAGGATTATTAGTTGCTGATGCTCCTTTATCTATTTCTATACCATTATTAGATCCTGTTCCATTATATCCTAAATGTAAATTTCTTACCTCTACTTTTCCTCCGTTTGCTAAAACTCCTCCATATTTAAATCCAGTTATTGAAACATTATCAAGAATTACAGTTGCTCCATCATATGATTGAACACCATATTTAGGTCCATTTTTTAGATTAATATTTTTTAATGTAAGTTTACCTTCTTGAAATTGTGCTGTAAACATTGTTTGATTCCCTGAAGTAGATGTCCAAGAACTGTCTCCGACCACATTATGACCATTTCCATCAATAGTAATTTCTTTTTGAATTACTATTGGTTTTGTTATAGTTATATCATTTTGAAGTATTACTGAATCTGAACTTGATATTGCTGTATTTAACGACTCCTCATCTGTTACTGATGTTGCCGCATTACTTAAATTTGGTATTATAAATAAACAGCCTAATAAAATTGTAAAAAATACTATTATTTTTATTGTATTTTTCATTTTTTCACCTCCTATTTCTATTATTTTTCTCCATTTTCTATAAATTTATTTCATTAATTTTTTCCATTTATTTTTTTATTTAATAAAATTATTACTAAATATTTTTTAATATTACAAAATCGTTACAACTGTGGACAATATCATTTTTTCATAATAAAATATAGGTAAAGTTTAATGTAAAGGAAATTTAGTAAATGAAAAATAAAATAATTTTTACAATTTTAATTTGTGTTATTATAAGTATAATAATTACTTCATATAATATGTGTTATGCAGCTTCAACATTTATAACTGATGCAAATATAAAAGAAGCTCTAGATAAATATAATAGTCAAGCAGACACTTCATATACTTATGAGGTATCTGGAAATACGATTTCTCGAATTGATACTTCAGGTAGTCGTTATGATTTAACTTATGATTTAACTTCTTCCCCTGTATTTACATCAACAATAGAAGTTAATTCTCAGACAAGAGTACGTGAACTTCATAAAATAAATTCAGAAATTATGCATTTACCTTTTCTAGGTCTTTATATTGCAAAAGTAATAAATGGAGAAAGTATAGAAAGTGCTATCGAATATTCAGAAAGACAAACTATTGGAGTTCCTTATGGTGCAACAATATCAATGACGTTAAATGGCGACGAATTAATAATGCTGGATGGTCCAACATTTAAAGATGGTCAATATAATATAACTGACTTTGTTAACTATGTATATGATGGCGTAAAAACAAGTTATACTGATCCGGATGGAATATATTCTTATAAATTTAATGTAGAAGAAAGTAATAATTCTACATTAAATGACAAATCATATGTAATATCACTAAGTTTAACTGTTAACGAAAACTTTGTTAATCAAAGTACTAATATACCTGAAGCAACAAACTCTGTAAGAAATATCTCAACACCTGCTGTCACAAATAATTTTATATCTACAGATTTATCATTTACTAATGTTTTTTTAATATTAATAATAGTATTAGTTTCAATTGCAATAATTGTTTTTATTGTAATAATTACATATACGAAAAAGAAATTATATAAATAATATTAAACCTGTTTTTTATATTATAACCTTTTAAAATTAATTTTTTTCAATTTTTGTATTGACAAATTACTTTTTACATATTATAATAGCAATTGTCGTAAGAAAAACCAATTCTTTTTATGCAGATGTGGCGGAATTGGTAGACGCACAGGACTTAAAATCCTGCGGTGGTTAAACACCGTGCCGGTTCGATTCCGGCCATCTGCACCAATGACGTTTCTGTTCGAACTAATAGAACCGATACAAATATCATTCTGAAAAGGATGGTATTTTTTTGTTGCAACAATCCAATAAAATTTATTGCCTCGCAGAGCCCCCGAGTTATGATGGTACGTCATAACTCATAGGGGGTTAGGACTTATGACAGAGTCAAAGTCCTGTGCTTCGAAGCAAGTTCAAGGAGGTGGTTTTATTGGATCAAGAATTAGCATATTCTTTTCACTTAGGTAGTGATAAAAACAAAAGCAAATTGGCAAAGAAAGTTTCCAAAGGAAATGT
>CALXAY010000044.1 GCA_944386415.1 uncultured Clostridia bacterium
TGGAGAACATACAAGATTGGTGTATTTCAAGACAATTATGGTGGGGACATAGAATACCTGCGTATTATTGTAAAGAATGTGGACATATAAATGTAGCAAAAGAAATGCCAGAAAAATGTGAAAAGTGTGGTTCTAAGAATTTAGAACAAGACCGGAGATACATTAGATACATGGTTTAGTTCAGCATTATGGCCATTTTCAACTCTTGGCTGGCCAAATAAGGAATCAGAAGATTTAAAAACATTTTATCCAACAAATGTATTAGTTACAGCATATGATATTATATTCTTCTGGGTAGCTAGAATGGTATTTTCAGGATTATATGCAATGAAAGAAAAACCATTTAGTGATATATTAATTCATGGAATTGTACGCGACAGTCAGGGAAGAAAAATGTCAAAGACTTTAGGAAATGGAGTAGACCCAATAGAAGTAATAGATAAATATGGTGCGGATAGCTTAAGATTTTCAGTATTATCTGGAACTACAATGGGAAATGATATTAGATATATGCCAGAAAAATTAGAACAAGCATCTAATTTTGCAAATAAAATATGGAATGCTGCTAAATTCATAATAATGAATAGACCAGATGAAGGAAAAATTATAGAATTTTCAAAAGGAGAAAATGAAGAAAAATTATCTATAGAAGATAAATGGATACTAAATAAATTAAATAAATTAGTAGCAGAAATAACAAATAATATTGAGAAATACGATTTAGGTGTAGCAATAGATAAAATTTATAACTTTATGTGGAATGAATTTTGTGATTGGTATATTGAAATAGCAAAAATTAGCTTATATAACGGAATAGGGGAAGATAAAATTAAAACATCATATGTCTTAGATAAAGTATTTAGAACATGTTTAAAATTATTACATCCATTTATGCCATTTGTAACATCTAAAATCTATGACAATTTAGTAAAATATGATGACAAAGATTTAATGGTATCTTCTTGGCCAGAAGTAGAAAGTTTTGATTATCAAAAAGAAGAAGAAACTATAGAAAAAGTAAAAGAATTAATAGTAGAAGTAAGAAACGTTAGAGCTACTAAAAATATTCATCCAAGTAAGAAATCTAAATTAGTATTTATAACAGATAAATACAAAGATGAAATAAAAGAATTAGAAGACATATTACTAAAATTAGCATTTGGAAGTTCTTTAGAAATAAAAGAAAATAACAAAGATATTCCAGAAGATTCTATTAATATAATGGTAGAAGGAATAGAACTTTATATACCACAAGAGGGATTAATTAATAAAGAAGAAGAAAATAAGAGATTAGAAGAAGAAAAGAAAAGATTAGAAGGAGAAGTTTTAAGATGTGAAAAAATGCTTTCCAATCCAGGGTTTGTTAATAAAGCTCCAAAGGCAAAAGTAGAAGAAGAACAAGAAAAATTGAAGAATTATAAAGAGATGCTTGAAAAGGTTTTAGAAAAGCTAAAGTAACATAAAGTGACAAATTAAAGAATTTATGTTATAATAATAAATAGATACAATAAGTATTGGCGACTAGTCATCTTAAGAAGAAAGGATTTATAATGTCAGCAAAGTTTCAACTGGTTTTTGAAGATGTGATAGGTAGTAACTTTGATATTCCTGTACTCAAGTTCAGGGATACTAGAAACGGAAAGGAGACCCCAAGTTTTATTCTTGATGTCAAAAGGTCAAGTTCTTATACCAGCTGGAATATCCAGCTGGGAGCAGAAAAAAAGGATATGACCGAAGCAGAAGTTCTATTTAATGAAGTGACTGAAGCTTCTGAGTATGAGCTTGTCTTTGAGTCATATAGGAAGCTCAAGCTAGATGGGGATATGCTCTCAAGGCTTATCAACAGCATGATTTGGCTCAACAATATTGTTTGCAAAGAACTTGGTTTTTCGTCATTTCCTGAAGAAGAGGAAAAGGAAAAAAGAGGTGTGAGTTATAGCACACCTAAAAAGAAAGCAGTGGTTATTATCGATTGAGTCGCTAATCCAAGAACAATTGAGCTTGGAAAAGAAGAGGTAAGAGTAAAATCTACCTCTTCTTTTATGTATAAAAACAGTATTGGAGAGTTTGTCGAAAGTTTTTCCAAAATCGACAAAACTTCTTATTTTTTACTCTTGGAAAATTTTGTAAATAATATTATAATGAGAATGTAAATTTTTGGAAAGGAAGGATTTATATGGAATCAAAATTTTATGAAAAGGACAGGCTGTTAATTTTTAAGGTTACGTCTGAAATTGATGACCATAGTGTACAAGAGATAAGGAGGAAAGCTGATTATGAAATGGAAAGATATATGCCTAGAAAGGTTGTATTTGATTTTGATGGTGTTACTTTTATGGATAGTGCAGGAATAGGATTAGTTATAGGAAGGTATAAATTTGCAAATATGATAGGAGCAAAATTAGGAGTAAGTAATTTAACAGCAAGTGTAAAAAGAATTTTTGATATGAGTGGAATACTAAAATTAATTCCAACAGTAGAAATCAATTAATAAGTGTAAATAAAATAATAAAAAAATTATAATGGGGACGTTATAATTTTGAGCAATTAAGAAAAGTTCCTAAATTGCTCAAGAGAAAGGAAGGAAATATGTATAATAATGAAATGAAATTAGAATTTATTAGCAAATCTTCAAATGAAGCTTTTGCAAGAATATCTGTTGCAGCTTTTGCTTCTCAATTAGATCCCACAATTGAAGAACTTGCAGATATTAAAACTGCTGTGTCAGAAGCTGTTACTAATAGTATTATTCATGGCTATGATAAAAAACAAGGTATTGTTAAAATATCTAGCTGGCTTAAAGATAATGAAATTATAATAGAAGTTTCTGATAAAGGAAAAGGCATAGAGAATGTAGAGATGGCAAAAGAACCATTGTATACAACTAAGCCTAATCTAGAAAGGTCAGGTATGGGATTCACTATAATGGAAAGTTTTATGGACAAAATGGAGGTGGAATCAGTTATAGGGTTAGGAACCAAGGTTACAATGACTAAAATTATAAAACCAAAAGAAAATAGAGATGAAGATGAATTTAAAATGCTTATGACAAATTCTTAAAAGAAAAGAGGAGAATATGTACGAAAATGATAAAGAATCCATAAAAAAAGCCCAAGGAGGAAGTCTAGATGAATTAGAAAAATTAATAGATAATAATAATGGACTTATTTGGTCTATTGTCAAAAGATTTCAAGGAAGAGGATATGAAAAGGAAGATTTATATCAAATAGCTTGTATGGGATTTATAAAATCTATAAAAAGGTTTGATACTAATTTTGAAGTTAAGCTTTCTACATATGCTGTTCCTTATATGATAGGTGAAATAAAAAGATATATTCGTGATGATGGACCAATCAAGGTGAGTAGAAGTATTAAAGAATTAGGAATTAAAATAAGAGAGTTACAAAAGGAATATTATTATAAAAAAGGAGAAGAAATAAGTATAGAAAATATAGAAAAAGAATTAAAGGCATCTAGAGAAGATATAATACTTGCAATTGAAGCAACGAAAAAACCAGAGTCTATTGAAGGAACTACATCTAGTAATTCAAAAAACGGAAAAGATATTAATTTAATTGACAGACTATCTATAAATAAAAATGAAGAAGAGATTCTTACAAATAAAATTGTTGTAAATGAATTAATTAAAAGTTTAGATGAAAGAGATAGAAAAGTTATTTTACTTAGATTTTTTAAAGAAAAGACTCAGAGCCAAGTAGCAGAAATTTTAGGAGTAACTCAAGTTCAGGTATCTAGAATAGAAAGAAAAATTTTAAATAGAATGAAAAGAAAGCTATGCTCATAAAATAATATGTATATGGAAATTTTAGGAGGTAAGATGAAAAAAGTTTTTATCTATTTTTTTCTATTTTTGTTGATATTTTTTTTATTACCAGCATTGCTTACTAAGAAAGATTCTGAAGTTTCAGCAAAAGTTCCTGAAAAAGACATTAATGAAATAGAAAACCAAGAAATAAACCAAGAACATAATTACAAAAATTATGGAGTGATAAAGTTATTACATAAAAAGACGGGAGAAATCGAGGAAGTTCCACTAGATATGTATTTATGTAATGTTGTATCTAGTGAAATGCCTGTGGATTTTGAATTAGAAGCTTTAAAAGCACAGGCTGTTGTTGCAAGGACTTATACAATTTATAAAATTCAGAACAAAAAACATGAAAATAGTGATATTTGTGATGATTCATCTTGTTGCCAAGCATGGATATCAAAAGAAGAAAGACTTGCTAAATGGGATGAAAATGAAAGAGAAAGCAACTGGTCAAAGATAGAACAAAGTGTAAATGAAACTAAAGGAAAAATAATTACATATAATGGTAGCCCTATAAATGCATTTTTCCATTCAAATAGTGGAGGGACAACGGAGCTTCCAGTAAATGTTTGGGGAGGCGGTAGTAATCTTCCATATCTACAAGTAGTAGAAACAAATGGAGAAGAAGGATATGAACAATATAAATCGGAAGTTGTATTTACACAAAATGAATTAATAGAAAAATTAAAGACCAAATATAAAGATATTATAATTAATTTTGATAATAATGAAGAATTAAAAATTTTAGATTATACAGATAGTGGCAGAGTAAAAACAATAAAATTTGGAAATCATGATTTATCAGGAACGGAGACTAGAAGTTTATTAGGACTAAAATCTACTAATTTTGAAATAATTAAAGAAAATGGTAATATTAAATTTTTGGTAAAAGGATATGGACATGGTGTAGGTATGAGCCAAACAGGAGCAGATAGTTTAGCAAAAGAAGGCAAAAGTTATGAAGATATTATAAAACACTTTTATATTGGTGTAGAAATATCAGATATATAAATTTATTATAAAAAATAATCCAAAAAATGTATAATCTCTTCAAAATAGGAAATACTTGTATTAATAAAGATTTGAAGGAGGATAATATGAGAAATATAAGAAGAGATAACAGAGCAAGGGATAATAAAGATGTTATGCAAAATAAAATTATAATATATTGCATTATAGGAGTTGTTGGTCTTACTATTATTTTATTTGGTTTACTTTTATATAGTAAATATTTAAATGAGAACATACAAAATGATGTAATAGATTTTGAAGAAATGGCAAATATTACAAGTAAGGAGAATAATATAAATAATACAAATACAGAGACAGAAAGTGTAAGTACACAGATTGGTAAATCTGTAAATGAAGCTCAAAATGAAACTAATAATATAAATAATACAAATTCAATTAATAGTACAGTAAATACAAAAGCACAAACAAATGCGACTAAAACAACAAAAGAAGAAACAAATAAAACTACAAAAGTTAAAGAAAGTGAAGAAAAAGAAGAAAGCAAAAAGGAATTATCTTTTGAAAGACCGGTTGAAGGAGAAATAATGAAAGCATATGCTAAAGATAATTTGGTTTATTCAGAAACTTTGCAAGAATGGACTACACACTTAGGAATAGATATAAAAGCAGATAAAACTACTGTTGTTAAGGCTGCAGAAGCAGGTACAGTTAAAACTATTAAAAATGATCCAAGATATGGATTAACTATTATAATTGAACATGATGATGGCTATAAAACTGTTTATGCTAACCTTTTAAGTTCAGAGTTTGTAGTAGAAGGTGAAAAAATAGAAAAAGGACAAAGCATAGGCACAGTTGGTAATACTGCTACTTTTGAGATTGTAGATGAACCACATTTACATTTTGAAATATTAAAAGATGGTGTTCAAATAGATCCTTCTAATTTTATAAAATAAATTATAAATTCCGTTTATATAAAAGTTTATATAAGCGGGATTTTGTAATAAAAGCGAAATAAAACTGAAATAAAGATGTAAAAACAAAACTATTTATAAAAATGTTGGATTTTTATATAATGATATAAGTAAAGTAAAGGAGGATTAAAATGAAAAAAGAAGAAAGAGGGATAACATTAATATCATTGGTGATAACAATACTTGTGTTATTAATATTAGCAGGAGTATCAATTGTAATGCTAACAGGAGAAAATGGAGTGCTAACACAAGCGGAAAATTCAAAAATTGAAAATAAAAGAGGGGAAGAAGAAGAAAAAGTAAAATTAGCTTATAATGCAAATATGACAAAAAAATTAGGAAGTGAAGAAATAACAGAAAGTGAATTAAGAGAAGAATTAGGGCAAATAGAAGAAGGACAATCTGCACAAATAACTTCAAATGAAGATGGAACATTAAATGTATATTTTGAAGATACAAAGAATAATTACAATGTAGGAGATGGAAAAGTAACATTTTTAGGTGTAATTCCAGAAGGAATGCTAGCAAGAGTAGGAGAAAGTTATTATACTACATTACAAGAAGCGATAAACTCAAATCCATCAACTGAAATATATTTATTAAAAAGTGTATCAGAAAATATAACAATAGGAGAAAATCAAAATATAATAATAATATTGAACAACCAGAGAATAAAGAATAATGGAGAGATGCCAACTATAACAGTATCAGGTGAAGTAAGTATTAAAGAAGGAAAAATAACAGGAGAAAAATATACAGCATCAACACCATCAATAAAAGTTAATGATAATGGTGTATTAAATTTATCAGAAGTAACTGTAAATAGAGAAAATACGAATAATTGGGAAACTTTAGAATTGTATGGAACTTTGAATATGGATTCAGGAATAATTATAAGTAATAATTCTAATGCAATATGTACTTATGACGGTCATAATTCAAATATAAATATAAGTGGAACAGCAGAGGTTATTGCAACTGGAACTATTAGAGCAAGACCAACTATTTCAGTCGCAAAAGGAACAACAGCCACAATAAGTGGAGGTACAGTTTATTCTGTTAACGGATCTGCAATAGCTACTAAAGAAGGAGTATTAAGGATAAGCAATGCAAAAATAAGTTCAACATCAAAATGGGAGTCATCATCTAATGGAAGTACTTCATATCCAACAATAAACAATATAAGTGGAGATGTTTTAATAGATGGAGCAGAAATAACTTCTACAGAGTGCCAAGCAATAATAAGTAATGGAGGAAACTTAAATATAGTTAAAGGAAAGATAACTTCTGAATATGAGATTACAATTCACAGTGTTAATGCAACTGTTGAAATAGGAGAAGAGACTATAATAAGTGGAGAGGTAAAAGAAGAAAAATATTAGTGTAAAAAATACATATTTTAGAAGAATTACAAAACAAATTTACATGTTTAAGTAATAATAGAGTGAACTTTTAGTATTTAATAAAGTTCATTCTTTTTAATTTGCTTTTTTATCAAGACATTATATTTTTCATTAATATAATTATCCTTACTATGCTAAGAGAATATATAAATGTAAAATAGATTTTGAAATTTCTGATTGTTTTTATTTTAAAATAAAAAATAAATTTTAATATTTCCAAAAAAATGTTTGACATTCTTTTGTTTGTATGATATTATGATTTCAAATAAAAAATGGGAGTGATAATATATGCAAAGAAGGAAAAAACCAGAACTAAACAAAAGGGAAAAATCAATACTAAAATTCATAGAAAAGCAAATAATGACACAAGGGTATCCACCTTCAGTAAGAGAAATTGGAAAAGCAGTAGGATTAAGTTCAACAGCAACAGTACATGGATATTTAAAAAGATTAGAGGAAAAGGGATATATAAAAAGACAAGATAAAAAAGGAAGAACACTAAGATTATTAAAAGGAGGATCAGGAGAAATAAAGAAAACCTCAAGTAAAGATTTTTATACACAAAAAGAATTAGTAGAAGTACCAGTAATTGGTAAGATAACAGCAGGAGAGCCAATTTTAGCTGTAGAAAATGTTACAGATACATTTCCGATTCCAATTGATTTTGTTGGAAATTCAGAAAGTTTTATGCTAACTGTACGTGGAGAGAGTATGATTGAGGCTGGGATTTTAGATGGAGACTATATATTAGTAAAAAAACAAAATACAGCAAATAATGGAGAGATTGTAGTTGCATTAATTGAAGATGAAGCAACAGTTAAAACTTTTTATAAAGAAAAAGATCATATTAGATTACAACCTGAGAATAGCACAATGGATCCAATTATTGTAGCAAATTGTGAGATTCTAGGAAAAGTTGCAGGTGTATTTAGAAAAATGTAAATTTTTTGTGAATTGTATTAAACAACATTGACAGAATGACACTATGTCACATATAATGTGATATGGTGTTATTTTATAGGTGAGAAAAGGAGGAAAATTATGCTAAAAGTATTGAAAAATCTAAAAAATTCTTTTTGGTCAGTTTTAGTAATTATATTATTATTGGTTGTACAAGCACAAGCCGATTTAAGATTGCCAGATTTTACTTCTAGAATTGTTAATGTTGGCATTCAATCTGGTGGAATTGAAAGTGCTGTGCCACAAATAATTAGTAAACAAGATATGGAAAATATCTTGATTTTTTCAGATAATGATGAAAAGATAACTGAAAATTATACTTTAGTAGGAGAAAGCCCATCTAAAGAACAAAAAGAAATAATAAAAGATTTCTTAGGGAAAGATTATAATATAGAGAAAGAAAAAATATATGTATTAAATGATATTGATTCTGAAAAAGAAGATGAATTATCTGAAATAATGGCAGGACCTCTAATGGAACTTCAGGTTGTAACAAGTGAAGAAACAGCTTCTAAAATAAAAGAATCTTTAACTGCAAATGTTTCAGAAGAACAAAAAATAGTTTTAGAAAATATGAGTATTCTTGACATAATTAAATCTATACCAGAAGAACAAAAAAATGCAATTTTAAATGAGTTTACAACTAAAATAAATCAAATGCAAGATTCAATTAAAGAACAAGCCGCAGTAACGGAAGTAAGTAACATATATAAAAATTTAGGAGTAGATACAAATAAAATTCAAAATGATTATATATTAACACAAGGATTGCAAATGCTAGGAGTTGCTTTAATTAGTATGGTTTCAGCAATTACAATAATGCTTCTTTCTGCAAGAGTAGCGGCAAAGCTTGGTAAAACATTAAGAGAAAAAGTATTTAAAAAGGTACTTAGTTTTTCAACAGGAGAATTAAATAGGTTTTCTACAGCATCATTAATAACACGTAGTACAAACGACGTTCAACAAATACAGATGTTAATTTCAATATTATTTAGAGTTGTTGTATATGCACCAATTATTGGTATAGGAGGATTTGTAAAGGTACTAACAAGTACTGATAGCTCAATGGCTTGGATTATTGGAATTGCAATTGTAGGAGTTTTGTTTGTAGTAGCGACATTATTCATTGTTGCAATGCCTAAGTTTAAAAAATTACAAGAATTAACAGATAAACTAAATTTAGTATCAAGAGAAATATTAAGTGGACTCCAAGTAATTAGAGCATTTAATACAGAGAAAAAAGAAGAAGATAGATTTGATAAAGCAAATAAGGATTTAATGAAAACCAATGTATTTGTAAACCGTGCAATGTCTATAATGATGCCGGCATTAATGCTTATTATGAATGCTATTATGGTATTAATTATATGGGTTGGAGGCCATAATGTAGACCAAGGTATAATGCAAGTAGGTGATATGATGGCATTTATACAATATACAATGCAAATAGTTATAGCATTTTTGATGATTTCAATGATATCAATTATGCTACCAAGAGCATCAGTTTCTGCAAATCGTATTAATGAAGTTTTAGAAACTAAACCAGCTATAAAAGATAAAGAAGAAACAAAAAAATTTGATCCAAATAAGAAAGGCTTAGTAGAATTTAAAGATGTATCATTTAGATATCCAGATGCAGATACAGAAATATTAGAAGATATAAGCTTTACAGCAGAGCCAGGGAAGACAACAGCGATAATTGGAAGTACAGGAAGTGGAAAATCAACAATAGTAAATCTTATTCCAAGGTTTTATGATGTAACTGGTGGAGAACTTTTGATTGATGGAGTTAATGTAAAAGATGTATCTCAAAAAGATTTAAGGAATATTATAGGATTTGTTCCACAAAAGGGACTATTATTTTCAGGAACAATAGAATCAAATATAAAATATTCAGATGATAATATGAGTGATGAAAGAATGTATGAAGCAGCTAAAATAGCACAAGCGACAGAGTTTATAGAAACTAAGGAAAAGAAATATCAAGAACCAATAGCACAAGGTGGAGGAAATGTATCAGGAGGACAAAGACAACGTATTTCTATTGCAAGAGCCTTAGCTAAAAATCCAGAAATATTTGTGTTTGATGATAGTTTCTCAGCATTAGACCTAAAAACAGACGCAGCTTTAAGAGAAGCATTATCTAAAAAAACACATGATAAAACAGTTATAATAGTTGCACAAAGGATTAGTACGATATTAAATGCAGACCAAATAATAGTTTTAGATGAAGGAAAAGTTGTGGGAATAGGTACACACGAAGAGCTTATGAAAAATAATGAAACATATAGACAAATTGCCTTATCACAATTGTCAGAAGAAGAATTAGACAAGAAAGGAGGTAATTAATATGCCAGGACCAATGGGAGGACCTAGAAGTAATTTGCAGGTAGCAAAAGCTAAAAATTTTAAAGAAACAACAAAAAAACTAATAAAGAATTATTTGTCAAAATATAAAGTAGCATTAATCATCGTAATGATTTTTGCAATAGGAAGTACAATATTTACAATTGTAGGACCAAAGATACTTGGAAATGCTACAACAGAGATCTTCAATGGTTTAGTAAATAAATTATCTGGTGGTTCAGGAATTGATTTTGGAAAAGTAGGAGTAATATTACTTGGACTACTTGGATTATATATTTTAAGTGCATTATTTTCATTAGTTCAAGGTTTTACGATGACAGGAGTTTCACAAAAATTAACATATAATTTAAGAAATGATATTGCAAAAAAAATAAATAAATTACCAATGAATTATTTTGATAAGAAAACACATGGAGAAGTATTATCAATAATAACAAATGATATTGATACATTAAGTATGAACTTAAATCAGAGTATTACACAAATAATTACCTCTGTTTGTACAATTATAGGAATATTAATTATGATGTTTTCAATAAGCTGGCAAATGACATTAATATCACTAATAATACTTCCAATAGCAGGAGTTCTAGTAAAAATAATTGTAAGTAAATCACAAAAATACTTTAAAGCACAACAAGACTATTTAGGACATGTAAATGGTCAGGTCGAAGAAATATATGGTGGATTAAATATCGTAAAAGTATTTAATGCAGAAGAAAAAGTAGATAAAGAATTTGAAAAAGCAAATGAAACATTATACCATTCAGCTTGGAAATCACAATTCTTATCAGGATTAATACATCCGGTAATGAATTTTATAGGAAATGTTGGATATGTAGGAGTTGCAGTAGCTGGTGGGTATTTAGCTATTAATGGAACAATTACAGTAGGAAACATACAAAGTTTTATACAATATAATAGACAATTTGTACAGCCAATAAACCAAATTGCACAAATTTCTAGTATGTTACAGTCAATGGTAGCAGCTGCAGAAAGGATTTTTGAATTTTTAGAGCAAGATGAAGAAGAAAATACAGCCAAAGGAAATATTGATACATCAAAACTGGAAGGAAATATAATATTTGATCATGTTAAATTTGGTTATGATCCTAATAAAGCAATTATTAATGACTTCAATTGTAATGTAAAAAACGGACAAAAAATTGCAATTGTAGGACCAACAGGAGCAGGTAAAACTACAATGGTAAAACTTCTTATGAGATTTTATGATGTAAATAGTGGAGCAATTTTAGTTGATGGACATAACATAAAGGATTTTGAAAGAGGAAAATTACGTAAAATGTTTGGGATGGTGCTTCAAGATACTTGGTTATTTGGTGGTACTGTAAAAGATAATATTAAATATGGTAAAGAAGATGCAACAGATGATGAAGTAATAAGAGCAGCAAAAGCAGCACATGTTCATCACTTTATAAAAACTTTACCGAATGGATATAATTCAATTTTAAATGAAGAATCAAGCAATGTATCAGCAGGGCAAAAACAATTACTTACAATAGCAAGAGTAATTTTAGCAAATCCTAAAATATTAATATTAGATGAAGCAACGTCTTCTATAGATACAAGAACAGAAATACAAATACAAGATGCTATGGACAATTTAATGAAAGGTAGAACAAGTTTTATTATTGCACATAGACTATCAACTATTAAAAATGCAGATTTGATATTAGTTATGAATCATGGTGATATAGTAGAACAAGGAACTCATGAAGGATTACTTGCTAAAGGAGGATTCTATAGTGACCTTTATAATTCACAATTTGAGGTTGAAGAAGAGTAGAATATTTTGTAGTATATGAGAAAGAGTATTTCCAAGAATATCTCCACGAAACACAAAATATTATAAATGGTAGAAAATTTAATGTTAAGTGGGCTTTGCCACTTGAATATTTTGGGGTAGAAATAGTGAAAAATGATAAAGAAAATAAAGTATATGATATATAAACATATACTTTATTTTTATGGAAACTTTAAATAGTTAAAATTTTGTGCAAAATCTAAAAAATAATTTTTATTCACTTGACATTAAACAAATGTTTGATAAAATCAGCAAAAAGGATGTGGTACAATGAAAACGTTAATAGTAAAGAAGCAAGCTATAAATATAACTCTAGTAGATAATGAGGAATATATATCTTTAACAGATATTGCTAGATATAAAAATAGAGAAAATCCAAAAGGTGTGATACAAAATTGGATAAGGAATAGAAATACAATAGAGTTTTTAGGAATTTGGGAATTAATACACAACCCAAATTTTAAAGGCATCGAATTCGAGGCCTTTAAAAAAGAGGCTGGATTAAATAGTTTTACATTAGCTCCACAAAAATGGATAGAATCAACAGATGCTATAGGATTAGTTTCTAAATCTGGCAAAGGTGGTGGAACATATGCACATAGAGATATTGCTTTTGAATTTGCTTCATGGGTTTCAGTAGAGTTTAAAATATATTTAATTCAAGAGTTTGAAAGATTAAAAGCAAATGAACAAAGAGAAATAGGTTGGAGTGCTAAAAGAGAATTAAGTAAGATTAATTATATAATACATACAGATGCAATAAAAAACAATTTAATACCTAAAGAATTAACGAATAAGCAAGTAAATTTAGTATATGACGAAGAAGCTGATGTATTAAATATGGCATTATTTGGAATGACAGCAAAAGAATGGAGAGAAAAGAATCCAAATAAAAAAGGAAATATAAGAGATTATGCAAGTATAAATGAATTAATATGTTTAGCAAACTT
>CALXAY010000045.1 GCA_944386415.1 uncultured Clostridia bacterium
GTATCTATTTTCTCATTATTATAAAACACACTCTCTAAATTCTTTGTTTTAATTAATTCTTCTTTCTTTTGCTTTGTTAACTTCTTTATTGCATATTCTAATTTAGATGCTAATGATTTATTTTCACATTCCCAAACCGCTTCTAACTTTTTAGCCAAATGTGTGTAAGTATATTTTGCACACTTTTCATTTTTAGAAAAATGTTCTTCTAGTCTTCTTTTGATATCTACAGTAATACCTGTATAAATAGTCTTATCCATGCACCTTAACATATAAACGTAATACATTTTATTCTACTCCTTTAAACTCCCAAGTATTTCCATTATCAGCTGAAGTAAATATTTTACTATTTCCACCTTCATAATCACCATCACTGCCTTGTCCTACTTCTAATTCTAATATTCCATTTTTTTCTTTCTCTGGCAATTCATAATAATCATAAATATTAATATCTTCTTCTGTTTGTTGTACATTCATTCTTTTAAAACTTATTCCTCCATCTTTTGTAATATATAATTCACATGTATTTCCATTTGCGTCTGACATTGTTAAAAATCCTAAGTTTTCATCAAAGAACTTTATTCTACTTCCTCTTCTAAATATCTTTTCTCCTTCATTTCCAAAGCCATTAAATACTATTTGCCATGTTTTTCCACCATCTGTTGTTTTCTTAATATCACCAAAAGCTATCCCCATTGCAACATCTTTAAACTCTAGTATAAAACCAACACTAGTATTTACAAATTGCATATCTTGTACTGATGTATTTTCTAAATTTACTGTATTCCAATTTTTCCCCATATCATCTGAATATATTAAATATTCTAAACCATTATTATTGTATACAAAAAATGTTTTTTCTCCTTCTATTTGATATCTTCCATCTTCAAATTCATCTACATTTGAGAAATCACCTGGAACTTCTATTACATTTTTACCATCATAGCTAACATATAAAATTCCATTTCTTATTTTATAATCATTTGCTTTTACATATATTCCACCATTATAATTACTTAAATCTTCGTTTTTGTAATTTGAGCATTCCAATATCTCTGCTTTTGTTTTATCCATTGAAACTTCGCATAAAGTTATAGTTCCACCTTTTTTTATTATATCTGTTTTTTCATCTAGTTTGCAATCTTTATTTAATGCTATTACATAACAAGGAACATCATTTTTATATAATACTATTGCTATTGTTCCATATTGTTTACAATTTTCATAACTAAATAATTCTTCTTTTTCATCTTTTTTTATTGTAATTCCTTTAGAATCTACTGTTACTTTTGTTTCTTTTCCATACTGTGAAAATGATTGCCAACTACCAATTATTGTATTAGCTACATAATAATAAGAGATTCCATTGCCTCTATCTCCATATGTTGCAACAAATTCCTCTAAATTTCCATCTTTATTTTTATATGTAATAGAACAGATATCGTTTGTTAGCCACTGTGTCTTAATAGGGCTTTCCACTTCATTTGTAAAAATTTCCTTATCTTTTGCAAATAAAATTTTCGTATTTTTATAATAAGTAATCTCTCCTGTTTTATTATTTCTTTTTAATACTAATTCATTAGAAAAATCTTTTGAAAACTCTACTATCCATTTGTTTTCAAATCCATTATTTATCATAAAAGCCATGTTTATTATAGTAAAAACAAGCAAAAATACATATGTAATAATGTTTTTTATAAAATTCTTTTTAATATTTACTAGTGTTAAAAAGATTAATCCTAATGTTATTATAATTATTTCATTTACAATATAAAATAATATATCGCTTATATACTCATAAGAACGTGGTTTTAATAAAAATACGTACCCCATTTGTAATAAAAAAGTAAAAGCAAATAATACACATGATATTATCCCAACAGTACTTTTTAAAATTTTTATTCTTCTTTCTTTTTTTAATGTAACTTTTTGAATCGCTTCTTCTATCCTCTTTTCTATATCTTCTTTACTTATTTTTTCTTTTCCTCTTTCTCCGTTTAGAATTTCAGAAACCTCTACATCAAATACTTCTGCAAGTATACTTAGCATCGTTATATCTGGAAAACTTAGTCCTCTTTCCCATTTGGATATTGCTTTATCTGTTAATCCTATTTTTTCAGCCAATTCTTTTTGAGTCATATTTTTTTCTTTTCTTAATTTCTTTATAAAACTTCCAAATTTTAAATTATCCATTTCTTCCTCCTTTAATTTAAGAAAAGTTTATCACTTGTATCTCTTTTTTTCAATCGACTGTTGGTAGAATATTTGATTTTCATAGAAAAATAAGGAGTTTTATCTCCTTATTTTTATTGCATTGTTGGTAAAGATTTCATTAAATTAGAATATTCTTCATAAGCACCTTGTGTTGTAAATACAATTTGTTCTTCTTCTATTTGCCATTCATCTTTATTATCACTTAAAAAATTAAATATGCTTTCTAAATCGTTCAACGCTTGAACAGCTACTTCTTCATTTGTTTTTAATTCATCTATTGTATCTTTTAAATTTGCTCCTGATTCTTCATCTATTGCTAATTGTCTATATAATTCTTTATAATATTCTCCTACATCTTTGTCATCTATTTTAGAAAGCAAATTTTCCTCATTTGCTAAAGTTTCCATTTTTGTTACATAACTACTTATTGCATTTTTCATTGTAGTTATTTCTTCTTTACTTTTTGTAAAATCTGGTCCATCTTCTTTCATGTTATCAATTGAAACTAAATTCATTATTTTCTCTTGATCTAAAGTATTTACTAATTCTTGTGTATCTGTTACTATCTCATTCATATAATTTTTAAATGTTTTTTCTACTACTGCATAAGAGCCATTAGTTTTTATTTGCATGTCAATTGGCTCTTCTTTCAATGTTCCATCTTCATTTATCATTTCAATTTCTGCTAATTTATTTACCTCTGCTATTAATTTACCTATCTGATTTCCATGATAAAAGACAAATCCTCCTACTACTAAAAGAATAAGAATTACTATTACTACAACAGTTATTATAACCTTTTTCTTACTCTTTTTTGCTTCTTTCTTTTCAACATTTTCTTCCATACTAATCCATCCCTTCTTATTTTATTTTTTTTATTATACTATTTAAGAGTCTTATTTACAAGATATTTATCTTTTTTATTTTAAGAAAAAAATAAGAAAGTATATATTATTTATACTTTCTTAAAATATTCTATCTATAAAACAAAACCTAATACTTTTTTATTCTTTCATGTCTATATCTAAATTTTCATGCTCTAAATTATTTATTGTAATAACCGAAAATTTAATTCTTTTAAAATTTCATCTTGTTTTTGTAAAATATTTACTAGATTAACAATTACATCTTATTTGGCATTTTCATTCCTAGTAAAGAAGTTCCTTCTTTTAATACTTTAGCAGTAGCATAACTTAGGTATACTCTTGCATTTTGAAGTTCTTTATCCTCTACCATTATTTTATTTTCATTATAGAAACTACTATATGCTTTTGCTAAATCTATTAAGTATCTAGACAAAATAGATGGTTCCTCTTTTTCTGTTACTGCAATTAATGTATTTTCAAAATTATATATTAATTTTAACAAATCTTGTGAATAACTATCACTTAATTTTTCTACATTTACATCTTTTATATCTGGTACTTTTCCTGCTTTTTCCAATACACTCTTAATTCTTACATACATATATTGAATATAAGGTCCTGTTTCTCCTTGGAAGTTTAATATAGTATCCCAATCAAATATTTCATCTTTTACTCTGTTATTTGATAAATCATTAAATATAACAGCACCTACTCCAACTTTCTTAGCTGTTTCTTCTTTATCTTCTAAATCAGGATTTTTTTGCTCTATTATTTTTTTAGCTCTTTCTATTGCTTCGTTTAATAAATCTTCAAGTTTTATTGATGTTCCTTCTCTTGTTGACATTTTTCCTGTTGGTAATAATACCATTCCAAATGGAATATGATTTAATCCTTTTATATATTTTTCATCTAATCCTAAATATTTTGCTGTTGCAAATACTTGTTTAAAATGTAATATTTGTTCATATGATGTAACATATAATGCTTTTTCAAAATCATATGTTCTTGCTCTGTAAAGAATTGCTGCTAAATCTCTTGTTGCATATGTTGAAGAACCATTTGATTTTATAATAATACAAGGTGTATCTATTCCAACATCACTTAAATCTACTATTTTAGCACCTTGAGATTCTGTTAACTTTCCTGATTTTTCTAAAAGTTCTATTACTTCTGGCATTTTATCTGAATAAAATGCTTCACCATTCCAAGATTCAAACTTACTTCCAAGTAAGTCATAGACTCTCTGAAATTCTTTTAAACTAACATTCTTAAATTTCTCCCATAACTCTGTACAATAAGAATCTCCTTCTTCTAGCTTTTTAAAGTTATCTCTACATGCTTCTAATACAGTTTCATCTTCTTTGCATAAATTATTTATTCTAATATAAATTTTTGTTAATTCATTAATAGGGTCTTTATCTATATCATATTCATTACCCCATAGTTTATATCCTTCAATTAATTTACCAAACTGTGTTCCATAATCTCCTATATGATTTATGCCTGTTACATTATATCCTAAAAATTTATAAATATTAGATAAAGCTCCCCCAATAACTGTTGAACGTAAATGTCCTATGTGAAATGGCTTAGCAATATTAGGAGCTGAATAATCTATTACAATATTTCTTCCTTCTCCTATCTTGGATTTTCCATATTCTTCTTTGCTTGCCACTTCATTTAAAACTTCATTTGTAAGTATTTTTTTATCAACAAAAAAGTTTAAAAAACCACCAACAACATCTACTTTTTCTATTCCTGTCTCTTCCAAGTTTACTTTTTCTTTTATATCATTTGCAATTATTTGAGGTGCCTTTTTTAATTCTTTTGCTAATTTAAAACATGGAAAAGAATAGTCACCATTTTTAGCATCTTTTGGTATTTCTACAAAAGACTCTAATTCTTCTTTATCAATATCTACTACTTTTGCTAATTCTTCTGAAATTTTTGCTTTAAAATCAATCATTTTATTCTCCTTTTATCTCGTAAAATTATTTGCTTCAATTTTCTTATATTATATTATGTAAAACTTCAGAAGTCAATAAAACTGAAGGGTTAAAGACGATTTATTCCATTATTTACTACTTTTAACTATATAATTCCATGAATCCATGCACATGTCCTCTAAAGTCTTAGTTGCAACCCAACCTAATTCTTCTTTTGCCTTTTTAGGCTCTGCATAACATGTTGCAATATCACCTTCTCTTCTTGGAGATATTTTGTATGGTACTTTCTTCCCTGTTGATTTTTCAAATGCCTTTACCATATCTAATACACTATACCCTTTTCCTGTTCCTAGATTATATATAAATAGTCCTTCTTGCTCTTTATATAATTTATTTAAAGCACATACATGTCCTTTTGCTAAATCTACTACATGTATATAATCTCTTACTCCTGTTCCATCTTTCGTATCATAATCATTTCCAAATACAGATAATTCTTTTAATGTTCCTGCTGCTACTCTAGCTATATACGGCATCAAATTATTTGGAATACCTTGTGGTTCTTCACCAATTAATCCACTTTCATGTGCACCTACTGGATTAAAATATCTAAGTATACAAATATCCCATGTATTGTCTGATTTATATAAATCTTTTAATATTTGTTCAATAAATAATTTAGATGTACCATATGGATTTGTCGTTCCTCCTGTTTTACATTCCTCAGTTAAAGGTATTCTTTCTGGTTCTCCATATACAGTTGCTGACGAACTAAATATAAATTTTTTAACATTATGTTTTTTCATTGTTTCTAATAATATTAAACAACCTGTTATATTATTATGATAATATTCTAGTGGCTTTTGAACAGACTCTCCTACCGCCTTAAATCCAGCAAAATTTAATACAGCTTCTATCTCATTTTCTTCAAAAACCTTGTCTAACTTTTCCTTATCTAAATAATTTAACTCATAAAATTTAAAATCTTTTCCTGTTATCTGTTTTATTTTGTCTAATACCTCTGGTTTACTATTTGAAAAGTTATCTACAATAATAATCTCTTTTCCTGCGTTTAACAATTCTACTGCAGTATGACTTCCAATATATCCTGCTCCTCCTGGTAATAATATTGCCATATAAATTCCTCCTTTTTGATTACGTCTTAAAAAACAACACCTTTAATTTTTTATTTATATTTTTATTATCTATTACTGTTTTTTTGCTCCGTCCTAAAAAACAGTTTTTACTTCCATTCCATCTTTGGTATCTTTTATTTCATAACCTTTACTTTTTATTAAGTCTCTTAACCTATCAGATTCTTTCCAATTTTTATTGTCTCTTGCAATTTTTCTTTCTTCCATCAATTTCAATATTTCTTCTGGTATATCTTCTTGCTTTGCATTTTCATCATCTATTTTTAGTCCCATAACTTCATCAAATTTCAATAAAAGATTTGCAAGTTTTGGAGATTTTTTGTTGTAACGAATAACTTCCCAAACGACACTCATGCTAAGTGGCATATTTAAATCGTCATTAATTGCTCTATGAAATCTCTCTTCATATTCACTAACAACTTCATCTTCTATATTATCTGTTCCATTTAAATGAAGCTTATATCCATTTTTTAGTCTCTCAAGAGATTTATCTGCTGCATCCATTCCTTCCCAAGTAAAGTTTAATTTATTTCTATAGTGAGATGAATAACTAAATAATTTAAAACTTAATGGATTATACCCTCTATCTATAATATCTTTCACTAAGTATACATTACCTAAACTTTTTGACATCTTTCCACCATCAATTAATAAATACTCTCCATGAAGCCAATAATTAGCTGGTATTTTACCACAATATCCTTTGCTTTGTGCTATCTCATTTTCATGATGTGTGGGTATTAAATCTATCCCTCCTGTATGTATGTCAAACTGTTCTCCTAAGTATTTTTGTCCCATAGCAGAACATTCAATATGCCATCCTGGGTAACTTGGTCCCCATGGACTATCCCATTTCATTAAATGTTTTTCTGGTGCTTTTATCCAAAGAGCAAAATCATAAGGATTTCTCTTTTCTGGATCAACTTCTACTCTTGCTCCTGCTTTTTGATCCTCTAAATTTAAATTAGAAAGAATAGGATATTTATCTAATTTTGATACATCAAAATATATTGCAGTAGAAGTTTCATAGGCATATCCCTTTTCTACTAAAGTTTCGACATATTCAAGCATATCTTTTATGTGGTCTGTTGCTTTACATACAATTTCTGGTGTTTCTATATTTAGAAGTTTTAAATCATCAAAAAATAATTTTGTATAATACTCTGCAATTTCTTTTGGAGACTTATGCTCTTCTCTTGCAGATTTTATCATTTTATCTTCTCCTTCATCTCCATCTGAAACTAAGTGTCCTACATCTGTAATATTCATCACATGTTTTATTTTATACCCATTATAACAAAGCACTCTTCTTAAAACATCTTGAAATATACTTGTTCTCATATTTCCTATAGTCGCATCTTTGTACACAGTTGGACCACATGAATATATTCTAACTTCTTTCTTATCTATTGGTTTAAACAGGTCTTTTTTTCTCGTTAATGTATTACTAAAAAATATATCCATAACTTCTCCTTTACTTCTTATAAAATACCAAGATAACTTGGTATTTTATAAGATTATTTTATTATTCAATACTTCTACTCGTTCCTCCGGTTTCGTTAGTATCTCCACTAGGTTTTTCTGGTTCTTCTGGTTCTTCAGTATCTTCTCCACCTGATGTATTTCCTCCTGCACCGCCACTTCCAGAACTTCCACCTGATGTATTTTCTCCTCCTACTGATGTATTTGTATCTGGTGTTGTATTTGGTGCTATTGTATTATTTACTGGTTCTTCTGGCTCTTCTGGTTCAACAACTTTTGGACTTGTATGAATATCACAAATTTCATAAATTCTATTTGCATCATCTGTTACTTTTCTATCAACAGGTATCCATAATTTTAGTTGTTCTTTTGGTAATACTGCTCCGTAATAATTTGTTTTTACTTCACAATATTCTGAACAATATTCAGTTGCTACTTTATTAGATTCTGAACATATGCTCTGGCTTCCATGTCCTTGACATTTTTCTGGCAAATGATTTGAAGCAAATATCTCAGTATACGTATCTGAACATCCTGTTGTTGCCAAACATCCTGTTGTCCTACATACGGTTTCTTCTACTATTCCATTAGGTTTTTCAAAAGTTGCTCCTTCTAAATCTTTATGTACGTCTGTCATTATCGCATCCCAAATTTGTCCTGCTGGGTTTTGACTAAATCCTCTTACTTCCTCATTATTATCATATCCAAACCATGTTGCTGCTGCATAATATGGAGTAAAGCCACAAAGCCATCTATCATTACTGTTATCAGTTGTTCCAGTCTTTGCTACAACATCCATTCCTGATATTGCACAATAGCTTGCTGTTCCTCCACTTTTTGTTGGTTCCAATCCTATTTGTTTTGCAAGATAAGCTGTTTGCTCTGAAAACACTCTTGTTTCTTCTTGATTTGGTGTTAATACTGTATTTCCATCTGAATCAACTACTTTTGTATAGAATGTTGGTGTTTTATATACACCGTCATTTGCAATAGTTCCATAAGCTGCAGCCATTTCTAATGGACTCGCACCATGAGTCATACCACCAATTCCTAAAGCAAGAACTTGGTCTTCTTTTTCATCTATTGATTCTAACCCCATTTTTTGTAAATATCCTATTGATTTTTTTGGTGTTAATTCTTTCATTATTTTAACTGATGGTATATTTTTAGATCTTCTTATTACTTCTCTTACATCCATATCTTCATTATCATATCTATCTTCATTTTTTGGTATATAGTTTGAACCAAAATCTGTTTTTTCATCTATATAACGTGTTGATGGTGTAATAATTCCTTCTTCTAGTCCTGGTACTATATCTGCTATCATTTTTATTGAAGATCCTGTTTGTTTCTTCATTTGTGTTGCTCTATTCCATCCTGAAGCCTCTTTTTCTCCAAGTCCACCTGCTACTGCAACCACTTGACCTGTTTTATAATCTATAATTGCCATTCCTGATTGTGTATGGTCATTAATTAAATTTCCATCTTTATCTTTATCTCTTCCACTTTTTATATATTTTTCTTTTTGATATTCTTCCTCTACTCTTGCTTGAATGTCTTTATCTACTGTTGAATATATTGTAAGTCCACTACTATATACATAATTTTCAGCTATTGGTCTTGTAACTCCTCTTTCTTCCATTACTTGATTAATTACTTGTTCTAATACTGCATCTGTATGATAAGAGTAATTTGAAGATGGTGATGCGTCTCCTTTTGAGAAACTCAATCCTGCATCTACTTGTGCTATTGCATCATTATATTCTTGATCTGAATTAATATATCCTAATTCTTTCATTTTATTTAAAACTGTTTTTGTTTTATTTTTTATTTTTTCTGTATTATCTGTAGATTCATCAAATGGATTATATGCAGATGGTGAACTATTTATTCCTGCCATAAAAGCACACTCTGCTAAAGATAAATCTTTTGCACTCTTATTAAAGTAATATTCTGCTCCTAATTCCACTCCGTGAAGGTTACCTTCTCCACCTACATATAAGATATTTAAATATAACTCTAATATTTGTTCTTTAGCTATCATTCTTTCTACCTGATATGCTTTTGCCCATTCTCTTATCTTCCTATATATACCAGCTAAGCCACTTGACTCATCATCTTTAGTTATATTTTTAACAAGTTGCTGAGTTATTGTACTTCCTCCATAACTTGAACTTCCTTTAAATACTGTATTAAATATAGCTCCTGCTGTTCTTTTCCAATCCACCCCATGATGCGAATAGAATCTTTCATCTTCTATTGCTACATATGCCTTTGGTAAATAGTCAGCCATTTCTCCTAATGTTACTATTTTTCTTTTTTCATCTCCACTAAGATTTGCAATTACCTCTCCATTTGCATCTACTATAACAGAATTTGAAGCAGCTATTTCAAGTTCTTCTTTTGATATTTCAAAATCATCCCCAAATAATCCAAAGAATATTCCTGCTACTATTCCAGCACCAATTACACATAATAACAAAAATATTACAACTGCTACTTTAAGTGCTATTTTTATTTTTGGATTCATTCCTTTTTTTCCATTCTTTTTCTTCTTTTTTACTTCACTTTTTATTCCTTTATTTGATGTTGATATATCTGTTTTATTTTTAGTAGTTGATTTTCTTCTATTTTTAGTATTAGAAATTCTTTTTCTATCCTGATTACTTCTTTTATTACTACTATCTGGCATTTTCTTATCTTACCTCCTTGCCAACTTTTAATTTTTGACAAATACATTATATTATATTTTAGAAAAAAAAGAAAGCTTTTTATAAAATTTTAAGAATTTAGAAAGACGTTCTCTTTCCTATTAGTTTTATAATATTTACTTTGTCTTTTTTTATTTTCTTTTCTATATATTCATATGGCTGTTTTTTATAAATAGAAGATTCATAAATATCTTTTTGAAAATATAATTTATCTTTATCATAATCAAATTCTTCAAAATTTTCAAAAGATATTTCATAATCATTTAGATTTAATCCATTAAATCTTTTTTTATTAATTTCTACATTTCCATTCAAATTTACTATTATTGCTTCATCTGGAATGTTATATTTATTTACCTGTTCACTTGTAAAATCAACATTTAAAATAATTTTTGACCTTAAAAGACTTTTCTTTTTATTATTAGTTATAGTTAACATCGTACCTTCTTGTTCAAATATATCTTTTTCCATTTTCTTAAATTTTCCAAGATTTGGAGTTACTATATTAACACTTCTATATGTCTTTATTATATTTTTTATATTTTCCATTATGTAGTCTTTATCTTCTTTATCCAATAAAATACTTACATTTATTTCTTCTTTTCTTAATTTTTCTTTTTCTGCTATATAGTCTAACACTTTACTAGACAATATAGAAAACAACCATTTTCCATCTATTATTCCAATTTCGTAATTTTTCAATAATTTTATAAAATTTTTTTGTCTTTTTAAATATTTACTTAAAATTATTGTTTTACATCCGGTTCTATATAAAATTTTCTTTATTTTCCTTACTAAATTTTTCGCTTTATAATCATTAAAATTTTCCTTATTACTTATTGGTAATATTATTTTATCTCCTACTATCTCCACAATATTAAACATTCTAGCTACTAGAACAGGCTTGTCACTTTCTTGAATATAATACAAAAAAATCACTCCTTAAATATTCTTATTTAAATATATGTTGAGTGATTATATATATAACTTCTTATTTATAAAATTATATCTCTTTTTAATAGACTATTTTTTATTATCCCTAATCCTATAAATCTTTTTTCTGAATATATTCTATAAATATCGTCTTTATTCTCATTGCTCAATTTTACACCATTTAGGAATAATATTAGTTTTTTTTGTTCTAATTCTACTTTTTCTTTATCTTTAAATAATTCTTCAACAGTTATTATATTTTTTTCAATAACACTTTTATCTGTACTATCGTCTATAACAATTGAATTTTTGATGCTAAAATTACCTACTTTTAATCTTTTTAAACCAGACATATATCCTATTGTTCCTAGTGCTTTTGAAATATCTATACATAAACTTCTTACATACGTTCCTTTTGAGCAACTTACTTTAAACTCTATTTCCTTATTTAACTTATCTATTCCTATTAACTCAATTGAATATATTTCTATTTCTCTTTTAGGAACTTCTACCTTTTCTCCTCTTCTAGCATATTCATATAGTTTCTTACCTGCAATTTTAATTGCTGAATATACTGGTGGTTCTTGTTCTTGTTTACCAACGAAAGTAAACAGTACTTTTTCGATATGCTCTTTAGAAAGAATAGCATTATCTACTTTTCTTTCTTCAAGAACTTTTCCTTCTGCATCCATTGTATCTGTTGCAATTCCTAATTTTAAGGATACTTCATATTCCTTATCATGATTTATTAAATATTTTGAACACAAAGTTCCTTTACCAATAAGTAATGGAAGCACTCCTGTTGCAAGAGGGTCCAATGTTCCAGTATGCCCTACTTTTTCTTTTACTATTCGTTTTACTTTACTTACAACATCATGTGATGTACATCCTTTTGGTTTATTTACTACTATTATTCCGTCCATTCTTTTGGTCTCCTTCCATATAAAAGATACCAAAATACTTTCTATATGTCAAATTTTAGAAACACAAATTGTGTTAAAGTACTATTTGAATAAACACTATATTAGAATTTTCTGTTACCATTTTATAAAATTATTTTCCATATCTACATTTGTTCTAGAAGTAAGTAAGCCTGAGGAACTTCCCCTCAAGCTCCTTTCAGAACCGTGCTTGACAGTCTCCCATCACACGGCTCCCAGTTATCTTGCCGTTGGTGTTGCTCCAAACTTCCAGTG
>CALXAY010000046.1 GCA_944386415.1 uncultured Clostridia bacterium
ATTGTTTTTTTTTGGTTAAACTAATTATATCAAAGGACTTTCTTTTTTTCTATTCCGAAACCATTTTACACTATTTTAGCGATTTCAAATTTGACTTCTTTTAAAAAATGTAGTATAATTATAAACAGTTGTTAGCATAAGAATGCTAAAATATGAGATTTTATTAAAATTTAAAACCTTAAAGTATGTATTAAAAAATAAGTTTAGGTAAATAATATTTTTGAGCGGGAAATTTAATAAGAAAAAGTAGTTTATAAAATGGTAAGAAGCTATTTTCTATAAACTTAATTTTTGTGTACATAAATATATTAGGTGCTAGATATATGTCTAGCTTATTAAATGATTAATAAGATTAAAAACTAAAAATATTAGATTTAGAAAGGAGAATTTATGTCAGAAGAAAAATTAGAGAATAACAATGAGAAAAAAGTGATAAATAGAAGAGTAAATTTACAAGCAAAAAGGACAAATACAAAAAAAACAAATAGAAATGAAGGAGAAAAAAAGACAAATAGAAGAACTACAAAAGGAGAAAAAAGAAATATAAAAAAAGAAATATTCAAAGCTTCAAAATTAAAAATTATTCCACTTGGAGGATTACATGAAATAGGTAAAAACATAACAGTTTTTGAATATGAAAACGAGATGATTGTAGTAGATTGTGGTTTATCATTTCCAGAAGATGATATGTTAGGAGTAGATTTAGTAATACCAGATATAACATATCTAGAACAAAATGTTGATAAAATAAAGGGATTAGTAATAACTCATGGTCATGAAGATCATATAGGAGCAGTACCTTATTTATTAAAAAAGATAAATATACCAATTTATGCAACTAAATTAACAGCAGGATTGATAAAAAATAAACTAGAGGAACATAAATTGGTTGGTTCAACAAAATTGATAGAAATAAATCAAGGACAAGTGATAAAATTAGGAAATAACTTTAAAGTGGAATTTATAAGAAGTTCGCACAGTATTCCTGATTCTGTTATGCTAGCAATTACAACACCAGCAGGAACAGTATTACACACAGGAGACTTTAAAGTTGATTTTACACCAATAGATGGGAAAATAATGGATTTAGGTAGAATTGCAGAATTAGGACATCAAGGAATTTTAGCATTGATGTCAGATAGTACTAACAGTGAAAGAAAAGGATTTACAATGTCAGAAAAATCAGTTGGAGATGTTTTTGATAAATTATTCTTACATTGTACAAAAAGAATTGTAGTTGCAACATTTGCATCAAATGTACACAGAGTACAACAAATTGTAAATTGTGCAATAAAATATGGAAGAAAAATTGCTGTTTGTGGTAGAAGTATGATAAATATGATTACAACAGCAAGAGAACTTGGATATATTGAGTGTCCAGAAAATCTATTTATAGATATTGATATGATAAAAAATTATCCAGATGAGCAATTAGTAATAATAACAACAGGAAGTCAAGGAGAAACTATGTCAGCCTTAACAAGAATGGCAAATGGAGAACATAGAAAAGTTAAAATTACTCCAAATGACTTAATAATAATTTCTGCAACACCAATACCAGGAAATGAAAAATATGTATCTAAGGTAATAGATGACTTAATGCAAATTGGTGCAGAGGTTGTATATAGTTCTTTAGAGGATGTTCATGTATCTGGACATGCGTGTCAGGAAGAACAAAAACTAATTATAGCACTTGCAAAACCAAAATATTTTATACCAGTACATGGAGAATATAGACAATTAGTTGCCCATAGTGAAACCGCTCAGAGTATGGGAATAGCAAATGATAATATTATTATGATGCAAAATGGTAAAGTATTAGAAATAGGAGAAAGTGGAATAGAGTTTACAGGAACAGTACCAAACGGAAGAGTTTTAGTTGATGGATTAGGTGTTGGAGATGTAGGGAATATAGTGCTTCGAGATAGACAACATTTATCACAAGATGGATTAATAGTAATAGTGTTAACCATGGATTCAGGAACAGGGGAAGTGCTTGCAGGACCAGATGTAATTTCTAGAGGATTTGTTTATGTAAGAGAATCAGAAAACTTAATGGATGATGTAAAGGCAGTTGTAAGAAAAGAAATAAAGAAATGCGAAGAAAATGGAGTACGTGATTGGTCAACTATAAAATCAACAGTAAGAGAAAATTTACGAGAGTATGTTTTTTCTAAAACTAAAAGAAATCCAATGATTATTCCAATTATAATGGAAGTTTAATGAAACGTAGTAGTACCAAAGGTTTAAAAAAACGGTGCTACTATTTTTTTATTAAATTAAAAAATAAAGAAGATAATTATTTTTCTTATCTTAATATGAAAAGATATATTTTTATAAAAGTAGTTTTTTAATGAAATAAATGATGATAAATGGTATAATTACCCTAGAGGTGATATATATGGAATTAACATTAAAAAGATTGCAAGAATATTTAAATGAAAAATATACTTTACTTAAACCAGAAGACTTAAAAAATACACAAAGATATTTTTTGAAATTAGTAGAAGAAGTGGGAGAATTAGCAAAAGCAATAAGAAAAGAAAAAAGAATGAAAGATGATAAAATTAAAGGGACGATAGAAGAAGAATTATCAGATGTATTATATTATACAGCAATGATTGCAAATACATATGATATTGATTTAGAGACAGTTTTTAGAGAAAAAGAAAAATACAATAGTAAAAGGTATGGATACGAATTTATTATTGATAAAAAATAAACTTTGATTTTTAGCCAAATTTATGCTATAATTACAAATGTTAAGATTTAGGAGAATAAGGAGAGAATAAAATGGATTATAAAGATTTAGCAAACTTAATATTTCCAAATGTAAAGGATATATCATATTATGAAGAAAAATACCCAAGAAGAAACTTAAAAGAAGGAGCAATAGTTACGAGATTTGCACCAAGTCCAACAGGCTTTGTACATATTGGAGGCCTATATCAAAGTTTAATTGCTAAAAAAGTAGCAAATCAAACAGGAGGAGTATTTTTCTTAAGAATAGAAGATACAGACCAAAAAAGAGAAGTAGAAAATGGAATTACAGATATAGTAAATTCATTAAAAGACTTTGGGTTAGAACCAGATGAAGGGATGATTTCAGAAACAGAAGAAAAAGGAAAATATGGACCATATAAACAATCAGAAAGAAAAGAAATTTATCAAGCTTATGCAAAATACTTAATAGAGCAAGGTAAAGCATATCCATGTTTTTGCACACCAGAGGAAGTAGATGGGATAAGAAAAAAACAAGAGGAAGCAAAGATAAGACCCGGCTATTATGGAATATGGGCAAAATGTAGACATCTTACTGTTGAAGAAATGATAGAAAAAATAAAAAATGGAGAGAATTATATAATAAGGTTTAAATCACCAGGAAGAGAAGATAGAAAAATTAAACATAAAGACGTAATTAAAGGAAATGTAGAATTCCCAGAAAATGATCAAGATATAGTAATAATAAAAGCAGACGGACTTCCTACATATCATTTTGCTCATACCGTAGATGACCACTTAATGGGAACGACACATGTAATACGTGGAGATGAATGGTTATCTTCAGTACCATTACATTTACAATTATTCCATGAATTAGGGTTCAGACCACCAAAATATGCACACATCGCACCAATAATGAAAAATGATGATGGAAATAAGAGAAAATTAAGTAAAAGAAAAGACCCAGAAGCAGCAGTAAGTTATTATGAAGAAGAAGGAATACCAAAAGAAGCTATTAAAGAGTATTTATTAAATATAGCAAATTCAACATTTGAAAATTGGAGAAGAGCAAATCCTGATAAAAATATAGAAGAGTTTGAATTAAATCTAAATAAAATGAGCGTTAGTGGTGCACTTTTTGATATGGTAAAACTATTAGATGTAGGAAAAACAGTTATATCTAAATTTACAGCTGAAAAAGTATATGAAGAATCTTTGAAATGGGCAAAAAGACATGATGAAGAATTAGAGAAGATATTAAAAGATAAAGAATATTCATTAAAAGTATTTGGGATTGAAAGAGGAAATAAGAAACCTAGGAAAGATATAGCAAAATGGTCAGATGTGAAAGAAAATATTGAATATATGTATGATGAATTGTTCTATAGTAAAAAACAAGATTATCCATATCAAGTAATAAATAATAAAGAAGAAATAGATAAAATATTAACACTTTATACTGAAAAATACTATAGTGATGAAGATGATAAACAAACTTGGTTTGACAAGATAAAAGAACTATCAGGAGAATTAGGTTATGCAAAAGAGGTTAAAGAATTTAAAGAGAATCCTGGTAAATACACAGCTCATGTCGGAGACGTAAGTACAGTTTTAAGAGTTGCATTGACATCAAGAACAAATACACCAGACATGTATGAAATAATGAAAATATTAGGAAAGAAAAGAATAGTTGAAAGATTTAAAAAAGCTATGGAAAATTAATTACCATAATTTGAAAGGAATGAATAATTATGGAATATCAAATAGGAGATATAGTAAGAACTAAAAAGAAGCACCCATGTGGGAGTAAACTTTGGGAAATTACAAGAGTTGGTGTAGATTTTAAATTAAAATGCCAAGGTTGTGGACATGTTGTGACTTTAGAAAGAGAAAAAGCTAAAAAAATAATAACGAAAATAGAGAAAAAGAAAGAAAACTAAGCAAAATCACAAGTAACTAAAATATAAAATTCGACATATAATACAATATAGTATTAAAAATACTATATTGGAGGTGCTTATATAATGGAGCAACAAGAGACAATTTATTGTTTTAATAATAAAGAGAAAAAGTGTAAGGAAAATAAAAGTTGTTTAGGTATTATAGCAGTTATATTATTAACAGCATTTACTTTTACTATAGGATTATTAATAGGAGCCGCTTTAGCTTTAGTAATATTAATTTCTTTACCTGCAATAATTGTTTTGGCAATAATACTTGGTCTACTACTGTTGTTGACTATAATATTAATGCTTTGCAATAAAAAGAAAAACAGAAAAGATGAATGTTGTTGCAAGTGCTAAATGTAGATAGATAAATTAAAATGCTGTTTTTTAGGACGGAGGAAAAAAACAGCATTTTAATTGTGTTGTATGTATAATTTATACTATAATTCAGTTCTAAAATTGCATAATTTTTAGTTGCTGTTTTTTTCCTCCGTCCTAAAAAACAGCTAGACTATTGTCCCACCATTTACGTGAATAATTTGGCCTGTTACATATCTTGAATCATCACTGGCAAGATAAAGATAAGCTGGAGCAAGTTCGAAAGGTTCTCCAGCTCTTTTTAATGGGGTTTCAGTTCCAAATATTTCTACTTCTTGTTTGTTGAAAGAAGATGGAATAAGAGGAGTCCAAATCGGGCCAGGAGCAACAGCATTAACACGGATTAATTGATCTGCTAAAGAAAGAGAAAGTGATTTTGTAAAAACGGTTATTGCACCTTTTGTAGCAGAATAGTCAATGAGGTTCTTTTTACCTGCAAATGCAGTAATAGAGGTTGTATTTATAATACTACTATTTGCTTTTAGATGTGGTAGAACAGCTTTTGTCAAATAAAAGAAAGTGAAAATATTAGTTTCAAAAGTATCTCTTAATTGTTCAGAAGAAATATCTAAAATACTATTTTGAGGAAATTGGACGCCACAATTATTTATTAAAATATCAATTTTACCAAAAGTTTTTAATGTGGTATCAACAATATATGAAGACAAATTTTCATCACGTAAATCACCAGGAATTAATATACATTTTCTACCACATTCCTCAATTACTTTTTTTGTGTAATTTGCATCTTCGTGTTCATTTAGGTAACTAATAACAATATCAGCTCCTTCTTTTGCAAAAAGAACACTTACAGCTCTTCCAATTCCACTATCTCCTCCAGAGATAATTACAACTTTATCTTTTAGTTTGCCAGAAGGAACATAATTAGGGTTTTCAAAAATAGGAGTGGGTTTCATTTCGTATTCCATACCTGGTTGAATATTTTGGTGTTGAGCAATAAAAGTAATTGGAGTTCTAACATTTTCATCTTTAAATCCTACATATGGGACAATAGGGTAATTATCATACATATAAATCTCTCTTTAAAAAATATTTATATATTATATGTATAAAAAATAAAATTATTACTAAATAATAGAAAATAGAATATAAAAATAAAAAATAAGAAGCATGATGCTTCTCAAAATAATTTGTTTACTAAAAAGAAATTCCTTGTTTTTCTAAAAAATTATCAATATAATTCCAAACATCGTCTTTATATATTTTTCTTTCAGAAGAAAAAGGGAATGTCGGAATATCTCCAATTGGATTTAAATCCTTTTGTAATAATTTTACAGTATCGTCTACTTTAGTAATAGCAATTTTATCTGCTTTATTTGCTAAAATTATAAATGGTAAACCAGAAGAAATAATATAGTTATACATAAGTCTATCATTTGCAGTAGGAGAATGTCTAATATCTATTAAAAATATTATTAATGTAATTTGGTGTCTATTAAATAAATATTCTTCTATAAATTTTCCTACTTGTTCTTGTTCCTTTTTTGACATTTTACTAAAGCCATATCCAGGTAAGTCTACAAAATAAAACAAATCATCTATATTATAAAAATTAATCTGTCTAGTTTTTCCGAGGCTCACTACTAGTTCTTGCTAGCTTTTTTCTATTAATCATTGTATTTATAAAACTTGATTTACCGACATTAGATTTCCCAACTAAGACAATTTCGGGTAAATTATTTTTAGGATATTGTTTTAGACTTACTGCTGATATTTCAAATTTTGGATTTTTTACTATCATAATTTTCTCCTATAATTTTTTATTTTACTTGATTTTTATATGTCTTCTCTTACTATTAAATCATCATTTGCAGGACCTGTTCCTAAATATTTAACAGGTATGCCAGATGCTTTTTCAACTATTTCTATAAATTTCTTTGCCAAATCTGGTAAATCATCGTAGTTTCTACAACTTGAATCTAGTTCAAATCCACCTTTTAATGTCTCATAAATAGGTTCAGGTATTTCGGAAGTTAAATTAATATCATCAGGGTAGTGATTAATAATTTTTCCTTTATATTTATAAGAAGTACATACTTTTATATAGCCTAATTTTAAACCAATTTTTCCAAGAGTATCTAAATGATTTAAACAAAGATAATCTATACCAGATGTGTATTTTGCAGAGCGAAGAATAGGACAGTCCATCCAACCACATCTTCTTGGTCTTTTTGTAGTTGTTCCATATTCATGACCTAAGTTACGAACTATATCTCCTTCTAACGGATTAGCATCTTCTATAACATTTCCGTTTCCATCTATAGAAGCGGGTAGCTCAGTTGGAAAAGGTCCATTTCCAACACGACTATTATATGCTTTATCAACTCCGATTACAACTTTTAAGGACTGTGGAGGAAGTGCAGCTCCACAAAGTGTACCAGAAACTACAGGATTTGAGCTAGTAACCATAGGGTAATCTCCATGGTCTAAATCCAAACGAAAGGCTTGAGCACCTTCAACAACAATTTTATCGTTATTGTCTATTGCATCTGAAATAATAGGACTTATATCTGTAATATATTTTTCTAATTTTTCTCCTAATAAATGATATTCTTTTGCTAAAATCTTAGCATCTGCTATAGAAGCTTCCATATTATTAGCTTTAAATAATTGATTATGTGGTTTAATTGCTTCAGAAATTTTTTCTTCTAATTTAGAAGTGGGTAGAAGAAGGTCATACATTCTTATTCCTGTACGATTATTTTTATCAGCATAAGATGGACCAATACCTCTTTTAGTAGTTCCTACTGGATGTTTTTTCATATTTTCATATAAAACATCTAATTCCTTATGGTATGGAAGGATAACATGTGTGCGACCACTAATTTTTAATCTTTCATCAATATTTGGAATACCAGTATTTTTTAAAAGTTCAATTTCGGATAAAAGAACTTCTAAATCAAGTACAACTCCAGGACCTATAATACAAATAGTATTTGGATTTGATATTCCACCAGGTACTAAGTGCAGTGGAAGAGAAGTTCCTTTATAAATTACAGTATGCCCTGCATTATTTCCACCAGTTGCTCTTATAACTAATTTTGCATTTTCTGCTTCACGTGAGGCAATTTTACCTTTTCCTTCATCGCCCCATTTTGTTCCTACAATAACTGTTACATTTTTGTTCATGGTATTTTCAGCCCTTTCCTTTAAATAATTTATATATATTTTATAAAATTAATAACTATATTTATTTTTGTATTTTATTTATAATGTAAAATTATTTATTAGATTTAGGCTCTATTTTTTCAAGTCCACCCATATATGGTCTTAGTACTTCTGGAATAGTAACACTTCCATCAGGATTATAATTATTTTCCATAATAGAAATAAGCATTCTAGGTGGAGCAACCACTGTATTATTCAAAGTATGAGCAAAGTAAATTCCATTTTCATCTTTAATTCTAATACCAAGTCTACGTGCTTGTGCATCTGTTAAGTTAGAACAACTTCCAACTTCAAAGTATTTCTTTTGTCTAGGACTCCATGCTTCAACATCACAAGATTTAGCTTTTAAATCAGCTAGGTCTCCAGAACAACACTCTAAAGTTCTTACAGGTATATTCATACTTCTAAAAAATTCAACAGTGTAAGACCACATTTTATCATACCAATTCCAACTATCATAAGGTTCACAAACAACAATCATTTCTTGCTTTTCAAATTGGTGTATTCTATAAACACCACGTTCTTCAATACCATGAGCACCTTTTTCTTTTCTAAAGCAAGGTGAGTAAGAAGTCATTGTATATGGCATATCTTCTTTTCTTAAAATTTGGTCTTTAAACTTACCAATCATTGAATGTTCAGAAGTACCAATTAAATATAAATCTTCTCCTTCAATTTTATACATCATAGCATCCATTTCTTCAAAACTCATAACACCAGTTACAACATCAGAACGAATCATAAAAGGTGGGATGCAGTAAGTAAAACCTTTATTAATCATAAAATCTCTAGCATAAGTTAAAACTGCTGAATGTAATCTTGCAACATCACCCATTAGGTAGTAGAAGCCTTGACCTGCAACTCTTCTGCTACTTTCTAAATCAAGTCCTCCTAAAGTTTCCATTATTTCACTGTGATGAGGAACTTCATAATCTGGAACTACAGGTTCACCAAATTTTTCAATCTCAACATTTTCAGAATCATCTTTACCAATAGGAACAGATTCGTGCATTATATTTGGTATTTTCATCATTCTTAATTTGATTTCTTCAGAATACTTATGTTCTAATTTTTCATTTTCTTCTAATTTAGTATTTATTTCATTTACTTTGGCTTTTACTTTTTCAGCTTCATCTTTTTTACCTTCTCTCATAAGAGAACCTATTTTGTTACTTAAAGATTTTCTTTCAGATCTTAAGTTATCTCCATTAAGTTTTACTTCTCTATTTTTAACATCTAAATCCAAAACTTCATCGACCAAAACAAGCTTTGCATCTTGAAATTTTTTCTTAATATTATCCTTAACCAAGTCAGGATTTTCGCGTAACAATTTAATATCTATCATAATTAACCTCCTATGGATATATATTTTTTTTGTTTGAAATTAAAATACGTTATAACATAGCCTTCTAATTTTTATAATTTATTATTTTGTGTATAATCTAAAGTAAGTTCATCTACAATTTCGAAACGATGTTTTTGTTTTGTAATATTATCTTTTCTATTTATATCAATTTCTTCAAAAAACATTTTCATTGGTCTAGTCCAAATATTTGAATCTTTTCTATTATATAATGTTTTGTATATAATCATATATTCTTTTGTTTCAGAATCTATGCATATATTTTCTATATAATAATAGTTTCCCTTAAAGTGTCTAACAACTTTTCCAACAAAATCCAAATATATCTTAGAGCCGTTTAAACCTGTTTCATTTTGGTAAACAGGAGTTTTTTCATTAAAGTATAATAATTCGTCTGGAGGAATATCATCTAGTCTTTCAAAAATTATCTGAGCTATTCTCATATATGGTTGCAAAATGTATGCATTCGAGGAAGCATTATACAAACTGAGCATTAGAGAACCTTTATATCCGAGGATTAACATGTTGAGTACTTAAAATTAAACCAAGCCTATTAAATGAAGTTCTTCCACGAAAATGTGCAGATAAATTATTGGGTATATTAAAAAACTCTCTAATAGGTATTAAAATACATTCTTTTGGCTTTAAATTATACCCATTATTGATTGTTTTTTCCTCATATAAATTATCAATCTTTTTAACATCTACAAAAGAAATAGGACAATCAAAGGTTTTAATAATCAATATTTTATTTGTAGATGTTACATCATAAGATGCAGAATGAACATTTTCCAAATTAGCATTTTCTATTAAGTTTATACTTTTAATTAATTGCTTTATAGAATTTCCATTTAATATCATTATTATTACTTCCCTATTTTACTTTTTCAAATCTGTACTTTTGTTTTGTAATATTATCAGAACGATTAATGATTTCTTCTAAAAAATTTTTTTCTGGTCTAACCCAAACTTCAGATGTACCTTTATGATTATAAACAATCATTTTTTCTAAAGATTCAGAATCAAGTGCGATATTTAATATTTCGTGATAAGTTCCTTTAAAATGTCTATATGTTTCTCCAACTTTAACTTCGTTCATGAATAACCTCCTAAAATACGTAAACATTATACCGTATTTTTGTCTAAAAGGCAATAAAATAGGAAAAAATACCAGGATAAAGACATGAAAAAAATTTTCAAAGTTCTAAAATGATATAAAAATCAATAAAAACCAGTTCCAAATATATAAAAATTACGATATAATATCTTTGAAATGGAGCAAAAGAAAAAATGGAAATTAAAGAAATAGAAATATCAAAATTAAAAGAGTTAAAGGAAAAATCAAAGATGTTAAAAGATGAAAGACAAAAAGGAAAAGTAGTATATAAAATATGGGATATCGTTGTGGTTGTAATATTAGCGGTTTTAGCAGACTGTAATGAATGGGATGAAATAGAAGATTATGCAAAAGAACAAAAAGACTTTTTAAAGAAGTTTTTAAAATTAACAGGAGGAATCCCATCAGCTAAAACATATGAAAGAGTCATAAGTTTAATAGATTGTCAAGAGTTAAATAAAATATTTGTAGATTTTGTAAAAAGTATCCAATTTATGGACAATAAATTTTTTAAAGATATATTATCATTTGATGGAAAGGTTGATACTGGAAGTTCAAGAAAAAAAGGATATATTGTAGAAGAAACAAAGCCACTAAATGTCTTAAATGTATATTCGGATAAATTACAAATGTGTATAGAACAAGAAATGATAGAAGAAAAAACAAACGAAATAACAGCAATACCAGAAGTAATAAAAAGATTAAATTTAAAAAATGTAATATGTACGTGGGATGCATTAAATACACAAAAAGAGAATGTAAAAGCAGTAAGAGCCAAAGGTGGAGATTATTGTGTTGCCTTAAAAGCAAATCAACCAAATTTTTACAAAGATGTAGTAGATTACTTTGATGAAGATAGACTAATGATAATAGAGTCAGGTTATGAAGGAGGATATCAATTAACAAGGGAGAAAAATCATGAAGCAGTAATAACATATGAATATTATCAAACAGAAAAAGTAAATTGGTATGCAGAAAAAGAATTATGGGATGGCCTTAAAAGTTTTGGGCTAGTAAAGAAAACTATTGAAAAATCAGATGGAACAAAGGTTGAAGAAAAACGCTATTACATATCAAGTTTGTTATTAAATATAAATGTATTTTCATATGCGATAAGGACACATTGGAATGTGGAAAATAAATTACATTGGCATATGGACTTTACCTTTAAGTGTGATGATAATACAACAATGAATAAAAAAGCATTATATAATTTACAAATTATAAAGAAATTTTGTTTAACAATATTGAATGAAGTAAAAAAAATACAAAATAGAAGTTTAAAGAGAATAAGGAAAAGTATTTCAAGAAATGTAGAAAAAGAGACAGTTGAGATATTCAAAATACTACGTAATTTTGATACATCAACCATCTCTAAAGCTAGATAATTCAATGGATATAGACATTAGAAAAATTTTTTCATGTCTTTATCCTGTGAATTTGTAAAAAACTTGTAATATTTTTGTAATATAATCAGATCTCACTAACACT
>CALXAY010000047.1 GCA_944386415.1 uncultured Clostridia bacterium
TACTACGGCTTGGTCTGCCCCTATGACTACATTGGTACTCTTATCTTGTAGTTTCTGCTACTTGATATACTCCCTTAGCATTAGCCCGTAGGTTCTCACGTTCCGTATAAACGCCCATATTATGTTCATGCCACCTTTGTACCGTCCACCATCTAGCCAGTAATCAGGTCTCCGCTAGACTTTGTCTCAAAGCAAACTGCCATACTTTGATTTTGATGAAGTTTTGTACTTTTCGATACTTTCATAAGTGGTTCATATGGTCTTTCATCTCCATAATACACACCTGACAACTAATGTTGCCTTTTCTCTAATGCTCAATACCATATCTTTTGAATATAGCACCTTAGAGTGGTTTGTAGGCTTCACCTGAATAACGCCTACGGTAGGTCTTCTACCATCATTTATACAGTTACAAAAGTCTTTTGACTTTTTCGTGACACACGCAGTTTAGTACAGTATAAAATATAAACTAAAGTCAGAGATATCTTATTTAGATATCTCCTTATTAAATATGAAGATTATTTTATTTTTTAATATTATTCTACTCCATATTTTTTTGCTTCCTCGTAATTCTCCTGTACCTCATTTTCATTTAATGTTATTCCATATATTGCAAAATTATATATTTTGCCTGTAAATTTTAAGTTTCTTCCTACTCTTAAATCTCCAATAGTTGCATAATTATACGTGAATTTTTCATCTCCCGATTCGAATGTCAGAATTAATTCCCCATTTATATATACTTTAGTTTCTTCACTTCTTTTAGCAACAACTTGTATATTCATTACTTTTCCTTGATATTTAGAAATATCAATACTTGCAAATCCTTTTTCTACTAATTCTTTATCTAAATTTGGATGTGAATTATTTGAATTATCTTTATAGCTATATATATGTAGATATCCCTTATAAAAACCTATTGCAGAAATAAATTGATTTTGATTATCAGATAATGCAACTATACTTGCTAAAAATTCATTATCGCCATTTTGATAAACATCTCCATTTACTGTAACATTAATTGAGCAATTATCACCCATTTGATATTTATTTTCTACTTCTAATACAGGAATTGCATTGTCTTTATCTAATATTAATGCCCCATTTTCGTCATACTGTAATTTTCCGTTGTTATCTGTATAAACCGCTCCTCCTTGAACTGGTCCATCATACAAAGATGTTGAATATAAATTTCCATAATAGTCTCCATCTTTTACTGATGTCTCTCCTACATATGTTATTGAATTTGTTAATTTAAAATTATTATCTTGAAATGTATGCACTGCTACTTCTGATTGGTACATTATCATTCCATCTACACTTAATACACTTCCTGTTTCATAATTTACTATATATGGTGCATGTGTTGTATCTTTTATTCCTAATTCTTCAAATTGTGAGTTATATGTGTTATTTGCTTTTTCTTCTGCTGTATAATTTCCTATTAAATACCATCCATTACTATATGTACTATCTCCTATTTTTATTGTTCCTGGAAAATCCGCTGTTGCCAATTCTCTTCCTATCTTTTTTTCTTTGTTTTCTATTACTTTATCTTCTAATATTCCTAATTCTATATAATAACTAAATTCATCCTCTGTCATATTTATTACTCTATATCCAGCGCTTTCTGCCATCTTTGATTCTTCATCATCTTCTTTTCCTAAATATACCATTTTTTCTCTATACATACCTATTTTTTCTTTATATTCCTCTGGTATGTTTTTTATTTTTTCATTTGCTTCTTTTACTGTCAGATATCTTATTTTCTCGTTTTTGATTCTTCCTTCTATTTGTTCTAATTCAATTTCTTCTTTTATTCCAGCTAATTCAGTTGCTGTTTTTGCTGTCCTTACCTGGTTAATTATCCCATTTTCTCCTGTTAGCATTGCAATTGATACTCCAGCAAGGATTAAAAGAACAATTATTGTTATTACTAAAGCAATTAATGTAATTCCTTCTTGTTTTAGCTTTTTCATTTGTTTTCCTCCTTAATATAATTTATTTTTGTATTTTTTTATACATTTTCGACATAATAATATCATTAACTCATAGAAAGTGCAATACTTTTGTGTGGTATTTTTGTATTCCTTTTTATGACAAAATAAATTAAATAAGTTATAAGGAGGCTTTAATATGTTTGAAATAACTAAATACAAGAAAAGCAATGTAAAATTATCTATCAGATTACCTGAAGATATAAATAATACTTTAAGGAAAATAGCCAAAAAGGAAAAAATGAGTTTTAATAATGTATTAGTTAGTTGCATAAAAAATTCTTTAGATGAGATGGATTTAAGTAAATATGAAGATGTTGAAATTTAAGACATAAAAACACGTAATTTTATCTTTTATTATAAAATCACGTGTTTTATTTTAATAATTAAAATTAATATCCTTTGCAAAACTAAAGTCTATTACTTGCATTTGATTAGGCTCTTTATAAGCTTTTTGTGCATTATTCAACGATTTGATTTGTATTGAAATCTTTAAACTTATTAATTATCACATCTTTTTCTTGCTCTGATAATTTTTCTCCTTCATAATTTTTTTTTGGTAATATATGATAAGATGTGTCCCCAATTGCACAAAAATGTACCAAAAAGAAACGTCCCCAACTGCACATTATTTCAAATATTTTTTTACTTCTTTTAAAAGTTTTTCTTTAACTTGTTCTACATTTCCTTGAACTAATGCTCCTGCTGCTCTTGGGTGTCCCCCACCTCCAAACATTAAGCATACATCTGAAACATTAACATAGCTTCCAGAACGCATAGAAACTTTGTATGCATTTTCCTTGTCTTTCTGTCTAATAAATATTGAAACTTCAACTCCTTCAATGCTTCTTCCTATATTCACTAATCCTTCATGGTCTCCTTCTTCTGCCTTTACTTCATCTAAATCTTTTTGGTCGATATAAGAAAATGTAACTTTACCATCTTCTAATAATTCTAATCTATCCATCACTCTTTTTTGTAGCTCAAAATTTGCTTTTGTTTTAGTTTGAAGTGTTCTTTTACATATATCTGCTATATCAACACCTCTTCTTAATAATTCTGCTGCATATTCAAATGTATCAGCAGTTGTTGCAGGATATTGTAATCCTCCTGTATCTGTAATTATTCCTGTCATTAAACATGTTCCTATTTTTACATCTATTTCTATATTATAGTATGAAAGAATTGATAGTAAGATTTCTGAACATGCTGGTGCTACTGGATTTACATAGTTAATATCTCCATACATGTTATTACTTCCATGATGGTCTATTACAATTGTTTTTTTGCTATTTTCGAAATATTCTCTATTATCTAATCTCTTAAACGTTGCACAATCTAAGCTTATTGCTAAATCGTATTCTTTAATATCACTTTCTGTTTTTATTTCACTTATTTTTGGTAAGAAATTAAAAGTCTTTGCATACTTTGACATAAGTAAATCTGCATTTTTTCCTAATTTTTCTAAAGCAAGTTTTAGTCCCAAACTACTTCCTATTGCATCTCCATCTGGTGTTTCGTGTGTTAAAATAACGATTTTTTCTGATTTTTTTATTTCTTTTAAAATTTCATCTAATGTCATTTTAATTCTCCTTTTCTTTTTTTGGCATTATCTCTTTTAATATACTATCTATTCTTGCTCCATATTCCATAGAATCATCTAATTCAAAAATAATTTCTGGAGTATTTCTAAGATTTACTTTTCTTGCAAGTTCACTACGAATAAACCCTGCTGATTTTTTTAGAGCTGCTAAAGTTTGTTTTGTGTCCTTTGCATTTAATATACTTACATCTACTTTTGCAAATTTTAGGTCATTTGTAACCTTTACTTTAGTTACACTAATCATTCCTGTTGCATTTGGATTTTTTAACTCATAATTTATAATCCTACTAAGTTCTTTTTTATATTGTTCATTTATTCTTTCTAATCTACTTTTACTTTCTGGCATTTTAATTCCTCCTTTATAGAAAGAGTATCCTTTTTTCTCTAAAAATATTTCATTAATTTTTAGAGAAAAAAGGATTATTATTTTAAATTTAAAAATTTATTTTTTTGTTTTGTTTTTTATAATTTACCTTTTTATTTCTTCCAAAACATAAACTTCTATTTGGTCTCCTTCTTTTACGTCATTGTAATTTTCGATTTGCATTCCACACTCAAATCCTTTTCCTACTTCTTTAACATCATCTTTAAATCTCTTAAGTGTTGCTAAGCGACCATCATGAATAACAACATTATCACGAATTACTCTCACACCTGCATTTCTTTCTACTTTTCCTGATAATACATATGCTCCTGCAATTGTTCCAACATTTGATATTCTAAATGTTTGTCTAACTTCTGCATTTCCAATTACTTTCTCTTCATATTTTGGTTCTAACATTCCTTTCATAGCATTTTCTACATCTTCTATTGCTTGGTAAATTACAGAATATTGTTTAATTTCTACTTCATCCTTTTTAGCTTCTTCTTTTGCTACATTATCAGGTCTTACATTAAATGCAATTATAATAGCATTTGAAACTTTAGCTAAAGTTACATCTGATTGATTTACAGCTCCTACTGCTGCGTGGATTACTTTTACTTTAACTTCTTCATTTTCAAGTTTTTCTAAAGATTGCTTAACTGCTTCAACAGAACCTTGTACATCTGCTTTTACAATTAAGTTTAATACTTTTAGTTTTCCTTCTTCCATTTGGCTAAATAAATTATCTAATGTTACTTTTGTCACTTGATTTATTGCCTGTTCTCTTGCTTGACGTTTTCTTCTTTCGATTAAATGTTTTGCAACTTTTTCATTTTTAACTTCATAGAACGTATCTCCTGCCTCTGGAACCTCTGTTAATCCCATAATCTCAACTGGAGTAGATGGTCCTGCTGATTTTACAGATTTTCCTTTATCATCTTTCATTGCTCTTATTCTACCAATAGAAGAACCGACAACAATAGTATCTCCTACATCTAATGTTCCTCTTTGTACTAACACAGTTGCAATCGCACCTCTTGCTTTATCAAGTTTTGCTTCTATTACTGTTCCTTTTGCTTGTTTATGTGGATTTGCTTTTAATTCTAACATATCCGCTTCTAATAGTACCATCTCTAGTAATTGATCAATATTTGTACCATTCTTTGCAGATATTGGAACAAATATAGTATCTCCACCCCATTCTTCTGGTACTAAGTCATAAGCCATTAGTTCTTGTTTTACTCTATCCGGATTTGCGTCTGGCAAATCTATTTTATTAATTGCTACTATTATTGGTATACCTGCTGATTTTGCATGGTTTATAGCTTCAATTGTTTGTGGCATCACACCATCATTTGCTGCAACAATTAATATTGCTATATCTGTAATTTGAGCACCTCTTGCTCTCATTGCAGTAAATGCTTCATGTCCTGGTGTATCTAGGAATGTAATTTCTCTGTCATTTACTTTAACCTTATAAGCACCAATTGCTTGTGTAATTCCTCCTGCTTCTCCTTCTATTACGTTTGTTTTTCTAATTGTATCTAGAAGTGAAGTTTTTCCATGGTCTACATGTCCCATAACAACAATAACTGGTGGTCTTGTAACTAATTCTTCTTCTTTATCTTCAGATTCATCAAATAAGATATCTTCATCTGTTACAACTTCTTTCTTCTTTGCTGTAATTCCAAATTCTTGTGCTATTAAATAAGCTGTATCAAAATCTATTTCTTGGTTTATTGTTGCCATTATTCCATAGCCTAATAATTTTTTAATTACATCTGCTGTTGTCTTTTTCATTTCAGCTGCAAAATCTTTTACTGTTATGCTTTCTGGCATTTCTATCTCTGTTAATTTAAATATTTTTTGTTTATTCCTTTCTTCAGTATTTTGATTTTTCCTTTTCTTTCCTCTTCTTCCACGTTCTGTTGTTAAATCATAAAAATCTAACATTCCGCCATCTTGATCATCAAACATATTTGATAATCCACTTGCTTGTTTTAATGACTTTAATTTACCTTCATCAAAATCATTACTTTGATTATTTCTTCTTGATTTATTTTTTTTCTTATTATTTTCTTCAAAACGACTATTATTTTTTTGTTTATCAATTCCTCTATTATATTCTCTTACTTGTTCTTTTTCTCCAGTTTCTTGAGACATAATATTTTTAATATTTTTTTCTATTCCTCTTGCATCAAGTGGTCTCTTTCCAAAATGTCCAGCATTTCCATTATTATTGTTTTTATAGTTATTATTATATCTATTGTTAGTATTATTTCCATTATTATTAAAATGATTCTCATTTCTATTGTTTCTACGATAATTTACATTTTGATTATTGTTTTTATTTTGCCTATTATCTCTATTATTTCTGTTGTCTTTATTGTCTTTATTTTCCTTGTTTTCTTTTACTTCCTTCTTTACAATATTATTTGTAACAATTTCGCAAGTTGCCTTTTTTTCTTCTTCTTTCTTTTTTTCTTCTTTTTTAACTTCTTTTTTTGCTTCTTTTTCTGATATTTTCTCTTTTCTTGTTTCCTCTTCTTTCTTTTCTTCCTTATTTAATCCAAACAACTCACTTACTGTCATTGGTTTGCTTTGCTTATTTCTATAAACAATATTATAATCTCTATTTTGTCTTCTCTCAACAAAACCGACATTATTTTTCTTTTCTTGTTTTTTCTCAATTTCTTTTTTCTTTGCTTGCTCATCTTCCTCTGAAATGATTACTTCTCTTCTTATAATAACAGGTGCTTTTTCTTCCTTTTTACCATCTACTTTTCCCTTATTACTATTACTTGCTTGTTTTTCTTGTTTTTCAGATTTATTACTACTTAAGGCCTCTTCAATCTTTTTTGCCTCTTCTTCTTCTATACTACTTAAATGACTTTTAACATCAATATTTAGTTTTTTTGCTACCTCTAATACATCTTTACTGGTTAAGTTGAATTTCTTAGCTATTTCGTATATTTTTATCTTACCCAATAATTTCACCCCCATTATTTATTCTTTGTATTTCATTAGATAAATTTATATCTTCTATTCCTATTATTGCTTTATTTGATTTACCAATTGTTTTACTTAAAAGTTCTATATCTCCTTTAATTATTATTGGCACATTTTTTTCTTTAGCTATTTTATTAAATTTATCTTTTGTTCTTTGTGATGCATCTTCTGCTACGATAAGCATTTTAACCTTGTTTTTATTTATTCTTTCTTCTACACTATCAGCACCAAAGCAAACCTTTCTAGCTCTTGCAGCTAAACCAATTAATCCTAATATTTTATTATTTATCAAGTATTACACCTCTTAATTTTTCATAAATTTCATCAGATATTTTCATTTCAAATACCTTTTCAAGTCTTTTTGATTTTATCAACTTTTCTAAACACTCTATATTATCACAAATATAAGCTCCTCTTCCAGGCATCTTACCCGTTTTATCTATATCTATCTCACCTGTTTTACTTTTTACAATTCTAATAAATTCTTTTTTGGGCTTTTTTATATTACAACCCATACAAGTTCTTTCTGGTAGCTTATTCATATTATTTCCCTTTCTTATTTTATGTTCAGTTTTATATTTTATTCTGCTTTATCTTCTTTACTTACCTCATCTTGTGAAGTTTTTTGACTTTCCATAAGCATGTTTCTAAATTGTGTTTCTGATTTTATATCTATTTTCCACTCAGTTAATTTTGCTGCTAGTCTTGCATTTTGTCCTGATTTACCAATTGCTAATGATAACTGATTATCTGGAACAATTACTTGTGCAAATTTTTCTTCTTGTTTTACATCTACCGCTAAGACTTGTGCTGGAAGCAAACTTGCTGCAATATATATTGATGGATCTTCATTCCATTCTATAACATCTATTTTTTCACCATTTAGTTCATTTATAACATTTTGTATTCTAACACCTTTTTGTCCTACACAAGAACCTACTGGATCTATATTAGGATCTGGTGAATATACTGCAACTTTACTTCTATAACCTGGATCTCTAGAAACACTTTTTATTTCTATTACTCCTTCATATATCTCTGGTATTTCAAATTCTAATAATTTTCTTACAAAATCTGGATGGCTTCTTGATACTATTACTTGTGGAGCTCCTTTTTGTTCTTTTTTTACATCTAATACATATCCTTTTATTTTATCGTTTACTTTATACTTTTCTGTTGGTATTTGCTCTTTAGTTGGCATTATTCCTTCTAATTTTCCTAAATCCATTACAACTATATTTTTATCTGCTTTTTGAACTATTCCTGATACTATTTCTCCTTTTCTATCATTAAATTCATTATAAACTATTTCTCTTTCTGCTTCTCTTAATTTTTGTATTATTACTTGTTTTGCAGTTTGAGCTGCAATTCTACCAAAATTTCTTGGTACTATTTCTATATCTACTGTATCTTCTAAATTCAAATCAGGATTTATTTTTTGTGCATCTTTTAGACTTATTTCTATTTCAGGATTTTCTACTTTTTTTACTATTTGTCTTACTGAATATATATGTGTTGCTCCTGTTTTTCTATCCATTACTACTTTTACATTTTCTAGAGAATCAAAGTTTCTTTTATATGCTGTAACTAATGCTGTCTCTATTGAATCTAAAATATAATCCTTATTCATCCCTTTTTCTTTTTCTAAATCTTCTAAAGCTAAAATTAATTCTTTATTATCTATTGATGTTTCTTGTTTTTCTTTCATTTTATATTCCTCCTTACCAATTATACACTGTTTTTATTTGTGCTATATTTTTTCTTTTTAATTCCACTTTGCTTTCTTCCACTTCTAGTATAATTATATCTTTATCAAAACCTTTTAATATTCCTTTATGTTCTTTTTTACCTAAATCATCTTTTTTAAATAGTTTTACATTTACTTCTGTTCCTATATTATCTTCTAGGTGTTTATCTTTCCTTAAAATTCTCTCAACACCTGGTGAAGATACTACTAAAAAATAACTATCTTTTATAAAATCTACCGAATCAAGAATTGGATTTATTTCGTTATTTACTTTTTCACAATCATTTAAATCTATTCCTTTTGAACTATCTATATAAATATTTAAGTAAAAATCTTTTCCTTCTTTACTATATTCTACATCATAAAGTTCATAACCTAAATCTTCTATATTCTTTTTGATTAAGCTTTCCACTTGTTCTTCTACCTTTGACAAAGTATCACTCTCCCTTTTATACTAATCAAGAGTGGGATTTGTTCCCACTCTCTAGCCTTTTTCTCAGTTACCTATAATATTATACCCAATTTTTGGCAAAAATGCAAGCTTTTTGCTGAATTTTTTAATTCTTTTTATTCATACAATAATTTATTGCTGTCTATTTACGAGAAACACCCGGTAAATACCGGGTGTCTCTCATGCCACTTTATAAAGTAGCGTTGTAGAGTTTGGGAAGTTAGACCGATTGCTCAAGAGCTTGTTTCAGAAGCAAGTTGCGTTTCGAGCACCTCAATCTTCTTCTCTAGAAGTGTAATCTTCAGCTGCTTAAGCTCGATGTTGCCCTCCAGAGTTCCGACATAGTCGTTAAGAAAATCGATGTCGTCACTAGCTTGCTCCATGGAATCTCTGTACTGGTCAATGCGTGTGTACAGAGAGTCGATTCTCTGGTGCTGGCTAATGGAATACACAATGAATATGACAATAGTAGTGGTCAGAAACGCGATGATAAACTGAGCTTCAGGACCGACTTCCTTTTTCAAAATGTCCTTAATCATGATTGTTCCTTTCAAACTCTTAATTCGGGACTTGCTCAAAATAAATTACAAAGCCCATTTCCTTTCTACTATTCTGTATAACATTTATATTATAACATGATTTACATAATTTTTCAATTTAGTAGAAACTAAAAAAGTAATCACCTTAATTCTTTTTCTTCTTTTTAAAAAATAAAAGTTGGCTTTAAGCCAACTTTATTTAGATTTAATTTCTTTCTTCTTGTAATCCTGCTTCTGCTATTTTTATATCTCTTACATGGTTTATCTTCTCCCATGTTGTTTCTCTTTTAAATAAACATTTGAAGTTTATTAATAACCATGATCCCATAAATAATGGATAACAAGCTAAACCTTTAAGCATTGGTTTGATTGGTCTTTTATCTAAGAACATTGCTATTACAGCTGTACCTATTGGGAATAAGAATGTTGGTATCAAATACCTCATAATATTTTCTACAAGTTCTGCTTGTGTCATTCCATCTCCTACATACATCAAGAAGTTTGTAAATAACAATCCTATTGTTATTATAAACATTGGAATACTTCCTACAATATATAATAACCCATCAAATGTAAGCATTGTTTTATTTTCTTTAGCAGATATTGCTAATTTCTTTGTATATTCTTTTATACATTGTATATGTCCAACTGTCCATCTACTTCTTTGTGACCAACTTTGTTTAAATCCTGTTGGTTGTTCATCATATACTATTGCATCTATTGCCCAACCTAGTTTTTTACCTTTTATTATTCTTTTTAAAGAAAATTCAATATCTTCTGTTAATGTTACTGTATCCCATCCTTGTGGTTTTACAACATCAAATCTTACCATAAATCCTGTACCATTTAATAATGGTGATAATCCTATATTATATCTTGCTAAATGATAAAATCTGTGCATTGTCCAATAGAATAATGCATATCCTGCTGTAATCCAATTATCTGTAGGATTTTTTATATCTCTATATCCTTGTACTACATCTTCACCTTGACAAAGATGTTTATTCATATTTTTTAAGAAATTAGAATCTACTATATTATCTGCATCAAATACACAAAATGCATCATATGGGGCATCTTCTTTTATTTTTTGTTGTAAAAACCAATCTAATGCATAACCTTTTGTTTTCTTACTAGCATTAAATCTTTCATAAACAATTGCTCCTGCATCTCTTGCAATTTGTGCAGTATTATCTGTACAATTATCTGCTATTACATAAATATCATATAAATCTTTATTATAATTTTGTGCTTTAAGACTATCTATTAAATTTTTTACTACGGCTTCTTCATTATGAGCTGGTATTATAGCCATAAATCTATGAGCTTTTTTTACTCTTAATGGTTTGTCTTTTATTTTTACTAAAGAACATAGACTTACTAAAATATTGTATAACCAAAATATTGTTATTATCCATACTAAAGCTTCTCTTAGTATATATAAATAATCCATTTTTCTACCTCTCTTTATAAATAATATTCTTGTTAATATTATTATGCTACCTTTACTATTATACTATCAAATATAAATTATTGCAATATTTTCCTATGATTTTTATCATTTTTTTGTTCTTTTGCCTGTTTCCGTTAGTCTTTCAAGCTTTTTATACTTCTTAATTTTTTCTTAAGTACGTTTATATTATTAAATTTTATTATTATTTTAAGAAATATTATTAATTAATATTTTATTAATTTTTACCAATTTGTTGCACTTATTTTCTATTTTATGATATAATTATTGTTAGAGGATAGTTTGAAAGAAAAATTTATAAAAATAAAACCAAAATAATAGAAAAAGGGCATAGTTCCCCCTTACCCCCAGAAATTTAATTATATAATGGGAGTAGATTCTGATATTTTGGCTTGTATTAAAATTTGTAATTCATCAATTGTTAAGCCAAGAGAAATTAATTGTTTAGTTGATTGCATAAAATTGTTTTTAGTAAATTTAATTTTATCTTTATCAGAGGTTTCAACTTTTGCTAAATCTGTTGGATTAAAAAATTCACCAGTTGAAAGCATATGATAAATAGCAACTAATATTTTTCTAGCTATAGCAATATAAGCACGTTTCTTACCACGACGTTTAGAAAGTATATTGAATTTGTTGGCATAGTACGGATTATCTTTATCTTTTACTGCACAATGTGCAACTTCAACAAGTGCAGGTTTAAGATAAACACCAGCTCTAGAAATTTTAACAGATTTCTTTTTACC
>CALXAY010000048.1 GCA_944386415.1 uncultured Clostridia bacterium
TATTGTGTCTATTCCTGTTTCTGTTATATCTACTTCATCTAAATCTATTACACCATTTTCATCTGTTGTTTTTGTTACTATACTTCCGCCTGGCATTGTTATTTTAAATTCTGCACCTTGTAATCTAGTTTGTGCATTATCTTTATCTACTTTTACTATTTGTAAATCATAACTTCCTTCTAACTTTTCATTTGGTACTGTTATTGTTATCATTCCACTTTGGTTATCTACTTGTACTTCTCCTGTTCCTACTCCACTTCCTTGAGTATTTTTTAAATCTACATTTGTTGCTGCATATGCTCCATTTTGTTCTTCTTTTGTTATATCTAATTCAAAGCTGTTAAATAATTTATTATATCCTTCTGGTGGAGTTATCTCTTCTATTTTTATTGTGTCTATTCCTGTTTCTGTTATATCTACTTCATCTAAATCTATTACACCATTTTCATCTGTTGTTTTTGTTAATATACTTCCGCCTGGCATTGTTATTCTAAATTCTGCACCTTGTAATCTAGTTTGTTCATTATCTTTATCTACTTTTACTATTTGTAAATCATAACTTCCTTCTAGCTTCTTAGTAATTAACTTTTCAAAATCATCATCATCTTGTTGTCCTTCATAGAAATAATTAGTATCTGTTAAATCATCTTTATTTGAATTATTACCTTTATAATCTTCCATGTTATCTTTGTTAACATTTGGCTTTGTATCAGGCTCTGAATCTCTATCATCACCTACTTCATTTGTTATTATATTTCCATCTATAGTTTCTTCTTCTGCTATCCAAGCAACATTTGTTAAAACTTTATCACCTTCAGTTGTATCTACAATACATTCAAGTTCTAAAGTTGTAGAATCTAAATTGCTTCCATCAAAAGCTACTAATCTATCTTTATTACTTTCATCTCTTGTAATTGTCACTACATTATTTGATGAATCATAATTTGCTGTATATCCTCCTGTTATTAGTCTAGAAAATTTCAATCCAGTTGGTAATTGATCAACTATCTTATTTACATATCCATCTACATCCCCTTCATTGTAAACCTGGATATTATACGTTACTACATCACCATTTTGTACTAAAACTGGATCTTTCTTATGATTATATGTTGCTGTTGTATTTGATTCATTTTTCAAATTTTCTACATCTATTTTAGGAACCCTTGAAACTGATACGTTAGTTCCATTTACTTTTGTTATATACTTTCTAAGTGATAAATCAAATTGCTTTTCTCTTTCTATTTCTACAAGAGGTTGTTCTTCACCATTAGTTCCTTTTGCTGTGTATAAAGTTAATTTTGTTTTATAATTCTTATTTGGATTTGAATAATTATTACTATTTGCTTTTGCTGTATTTATTAAATATTTATATAATTGTTCTGCTTGTTTTTGTCTTTGGTATCCTATTTGATCTGGTCTAATTTGATAATCTGATAAACTTGTATATGTATTTCCATCTAAAGTATAATTTAACCAATTTGAATCATCTGTTTTGTCGTATTTTCCATTTTCTTCTCCATAGTTCGTAAAATACCATATTGCTGCTTGTTGTACTGCTTTTACCTCATCGACTGTTAATAGTGAATCCCAATAATCCTCACTTATTTGAGCTTTGTTTAAAAAAGCTTCTAAATCTTCTGTTTCATCTTCTGCTAAATACAATATATTTGCTAATGCTAATAGTTCATTATAATGTCCACCATTAACTAGTCCACTTAATATAGAACTAAATGAAGCAATTCCTTCTCTTTCTTTATACATATCAAAAGCAAAATCATATGTAGCACGTCTATATGTATTACTAAAACCTACTCCTGCTTTCACACAATAAACATCTACTTCTGTTGGATCATTTGAAGTATTTGTACTATACTTAAGAATATTCCAAAGCTTAGCCGCATTTCCTTCTGCACCATTGGAATTAGGATCACCTATAGCATATCCCATATTAGGCTGTGATAATGTTCTCATTTCATTTATTCCAAAATACAATGGTGTTGATAATTGTTTGGCTTCAACTGTTCCTAATCCCAAAGAAAAATATAAAATTCCTATAAACATTAATATAAATAGTATTTTTACTTTGCTTTTCATATTTTCTCTCCTAATAATATATACATAAATATTATAACATATATTATTTTATATTTCTCTTTTGTTTTTTTCTTCAACTAAATCTTTCTTAGGGCTATAGTATTTTGGCTTTTTATTACATTTTTATAACATTTCTATTATAAAAAATACAGGATTAATTAGAAAATCTAATTAACCCTGTAATAATATTTATTATTATAATACAAATCTCTTAATTAAGATTATACCACTTGCAATTGTTATTAATACTACAAATCCTAATGTAAAGTAAATTCTCACTTGACCTGTTGATACTGATAACAATACTTCCGCATCATCTATATCATCTTCACCTTCTTTTTGATTATCTGGTGTTGAATCTTTATCTGGTGCCTCGTAATCATTATAGTCTTCTGATATCTCTGCTGTATTTATCTTTTCTCCCATGTTGTCTTCACCATTTATCCATGTTAGTACTACTTCTACTTCTGCATATTCTCCTGGTTGTAATAATGTATTTTCTAATAATCTTGTTGATATTACATTATTTCCTTCATCTGTCCATCCTGGATTATCTTCTGGTAAAAATCTTAATCCTTCTGGTACATAGTCTGTTATTTCTTTTGCATATCCTGCAATTTCTCCTTCATTTGTTACTCGAATTTTGTACTTAAATTTTACTGTTACATCATTTATATTTTTTCTATATATCTCTACTTTTACGATTTGTTCTGGATCATCATATGGCTGATGTCCTGTTTCTGTCACTGTTTGATTTCCGTCTTTATCTATTACTATTGCTTGTGTTACCCATTTTCTTAAACTTAAATCAAAAACTTTTATTATTACTTTTTCAAAATCATCATCATCTTGTTGTCCTGGTATATAATCTCCTGATTCATCGTCTTTATAACTTGGTAATTCTTCATCACTTGGAAGTTCCACATTATCTTCTTGTGAGTCTCTATCTGTTGTTGGCTCTTTGTTTTCGTCTTGGTATTCTGTTATATCTGCTATATTTGTGATATTTTCACTTGTTGGTGCATCATCTGTTATTTTACACATTATTGGAACTTCTACATATGACAATACATATGTTCCCTCTTCATTTTTCTCAGCTGCATTTATTAAACTATTTTCTAAATATCTTGTTGTTACTGTTCTACCATCTTCTGATACTTCCCAACCATATTGTTCGTTAAATTCATTATCAACAAATTCTAAATATGGTGGTAAATGATCTTTTATTTCTGAAGCATATCCGTTCATTTCACCTTCATTATACACTCTTAACATATATACAACATAATCTTCTGGTTGTACAATTACAGGTTCCTTAGTGTGATTATAAATTGCTGTTGTTATCATATTACCATCTGCATCTGTTGTATTAAGTAAAGATGTATCAACTACTGGTGCTCTTGTATATGAACCATCTGCATTTGTTAGATATTCATCATCTGCTACATCTTCATCACTACTTACTGCAATTATAAATTTTCTTAATGCTAAGTCAAATGATTGTAAAATTATATTATCATAATCTTCATCATCTTCATATTTTACCCATTCTTCTGTATCTGAGTCTCTATCATCTACTGGATCTCCATCTTTATCAGTGTCTTCTGTTATAGCAGCCTCATTTCTTATTACTTCTCCAGATACATCATCTGATATAACTCTTAATTTTACTGATACTTCTTTATAAGAAATATCTTCTTCTGTTTTTGTTCCATCATTTGAACCAAAAGCTGGAATTAGATTTCCATCAACTGTTGTTTCATTTTCCTTTGATAAGTAATCTGTAGAAATTTGAATTATTCTTTCTCCTGACTCATCATATTTGAAATTTCCCCATAAATAATTTTGGTTAAATTCAATTGCTTCTTTTTCAGCTTCTGTTAAATTTGGATCATTTTGTAAGTCTTCACCTTCTAATTCAGACCATAAGAACTCTAATCCTTCTGGTATATCTTCTGTTATTTCTGAAGCATATCCATCAATTGTTCCTTCATTATATACTCTAAATGTATATGTTACTATATCACCTTTCTTAACTGCTACTGGATCTTTACTTAGGTTGTAATTTCCTGTAGTTATTAATTCTCCATCTGGACCTATAGTATTTAAATCACTAACATCTACACTTTCAATTCTTTCTGGTACATTTTGTCCATTTACTTCAGTAATTCTTTTGATTAATTTTAAGTCAAATGATTCTGGCATTAAAACTAATTTTTCAAAGTCATCATCATCTTGTTCACCTTTATAATAATAATCTGAATCTGTTAAATCATCTTTATTTGAATCATTACCTTTATAATCTTCCATGTTGTCCTTATTTACATTTGGTGTAGTTTCTGGTTCTGAATCTCTATCTGCTCCATCTTGATTTGTAATTGTTATATCATCCTCTGCATCATACTCTTCTGAAATCCAAGCAACATTTGTTAATATCATTGCATTATTATCACTTGGTTGTGCTACTACTTCACATTCAATTGTAATTGTTTCTGATGCAGGGTCACCAGTTCCTGTATATGCTGGTAGATTATCTTCATTTCCTGCTGTTCTCACTAATGTTAATCTATTATCTCCATCTTCGTCATATGATTCCAATTCAAAGTTACCGCTTATGACTCTATTAAATCTCAATCCTGTTGGTAATTGATCAACTATTTTAGTTGCACGACCGTCTTTTTCTCCCTCATTGTAAATAGTAATATTATATGTAACCATATCTCCTGTTTTTACTAAAACTGGATCTTTTCTATGATTATATGTTGCTGTTGTACCATCTTGTAATGTAGATTCATCAATATCTGGTACTCTTGAGTTTGCTACATCTACACCATTTACAGCTGTAATATATTTTCTTAAAGCTAAGTCAAATGGTTTTTCCTCTGGAGTTACTTCTAATTTTGTATCTTCTGATTCTTCTTCTTTTTCTGGTATCATTACTGGTTGTTCTTCATTATTATTTGCTGATGTCCACAATGTAAGTGTATTAGTACTATATTTAATACTAATTGCTATAGATATAGATTCTATATTATCAGTATCTATTGATACGTAAAAATCTTTTCCAACTAAATCTTTTACTGTTTTTCCTTCTTCTACTGGTTGCTTGTTATTATCTAATAATGTATAATCATTTATTTCAGTTTCACCGTTTTTCACTGTAAAATCTATTGTATATGGTAGATCAGAGTTTTCTGTTATATTAATTGGTCCTAATATATAACTTCCATTTGATTCTTCATAACTTAATGTTGTTGTATTTACTCTAGCTGGTGCTTCTGTAGAAATTGTTCCTGAATCTGAATAATTACTTGCATTTGCTATCGCTGTTCTTATTAAATAATTATATAAGATTTCAGCTTGTTGTTGTCTTTGATATCCTTCATCTGTTGATTGTCCATAATCTGATAAACTTGTATAAACGCTTCCATCTAATGTGTAGTTTAACCAAGCAGTATCATCTGTTTTATCGTATTTTCCTTCTGGTGTATCATCATAGTTTGTAAAGTACCATATAGCTGCTTGTTGTACTGCTGCAATATCATCCCTTGTTAATAACATATCCCAAGATTCTGTCGTTATATTAGCAGCTTCTAAATATGCTTCTTTTTCAGCTTCATCGTTTTGATTGTCTATTAAATATAACATATCTGATAAAGCAAGTAGTGCGTCATATGTATTTACTGTCCCATTATCTGTTTGAATAGTCCCATTTACAACGCTTTCCATTGGAGGAACATTACTTGCAATTGTATTTCTTTCTGTTTTCATATTATAGAAAATATTATATGTTGCACTTCTATGTGTATTACTAAATCCTACTCCTGCTTTTACACAATATATATTTTTATTTCCATCTGCTTTTACAGGATCTCCATCGTTTGGTCCTGTATGCTCTTGAATATTCCAAAGCTTTGCACCATATCCTTCTGCACCATTTGTATTTGGATCACCTATTGCATACCCCATATTAGGAGTATCATTTGTTCTTAATTCAGTAATTCCTAAATATAATGGTGTAGTTGCTTGTGCAGCAATAACATTTGTTGGCAATAAACTAACTAAAATTAGTACTATTAGAACTATTCCGCTTAATAATAGACTTTTACGGTTCATAATTTTTCTCTCCTTTTTCTACTTATAAATGTCCTACTGTATATTATTTTACTAGTTTTTTTATATTAGTCAATAGGGTAATTTTTGTTATATTTTATTTGTTTTTTTATAATTCCCTATTCCTTACGGAAATAAGGCTTTTAGAGTTGTAAAAAAAATTACTCCTACATTACAATTATATTACATTTTTGTTTTAAAATCAAGATTTTATGTGAATTTAGGCAAGTTTTTGTACACTCCTATGGTTTTAGCTTATTTATTATTTTTCATATTTTTCTATTATTATTCATATATTTTAATTGGTGATACTATGTCTATTAAACATATAACGAAAAATTTTTTTGTTTTCTTTTTTACTATCTTTATTATTTTATATTTTGTGCCAACTTTTGCCAACGAAAAAAACAATCTTAATTTAAATGCCCGTTCTTGTATCGTTTTAGATAGAACTAGTAAGAAAATTTTATTTGGTAAAAATGAATATAATAAAGTAAAAATGGCTTCTACTACAAAGATTATGACTGCAACAATAATTTTAGAAAATTGTGATTTAACTAAAACTGTAACAATCTCAAAAAAAGCTGCTAGAACAGGTGGATCTAGATTAGGACTAAAAGCCGGCGATAAACTTACAATATTAGATTTATTGTATGGGCTACTTTTAGTTTCTGGCAATGATGCTGCTGTAGCATTAGCTGAAACTTGTTCTGGTAGTATATCAGATTTTGCAAATTTAATGAATGAGAAAGCAAAAGAATTAGGTTTAAATAATACTCAGTTTGAGACTCCACATGGTCTAGATTCGGATAATCACTATACTACGGCATATGAACTCGCAATACTTACAGATTATGCTTTAAATAACTCTACTTTCTTTAAAATAGTTGGAACAAAACATTACAACATAACAATTAATGGCTATCAAAAATCTCTTACAAATACCAATGAACTTTTAGGTAGTTTAAGCCGGTATTTATGGAGTAAAGACAGGTTTTACTAATGGAGCTAATCGTTGCTTAGTAACTGCTTGTAAAAGAGGTGATATGGATATTATTTGTGTTGTATTAGGATGCGATACTAAAAATTTCAGATCATCAGATAGTACTAAACTAATAAATTATGTTTTTGAAAACTTTGAATATATTAATATAGAAGATTTAATTAACAAAGAATTTAATAAATGGAAAAAAGAACATTTAAATTATTTTTATATTGAAAAAGCTATTTCTACAGATTTAGAAATTAATTTGTCTACTATATCTGAACCTATTATACCAATAGAAAAAAATCAAAAATCTAATTTAAGTGTCGATTTCAATATATCTAATCATCTACATGCTCCTATTTATAGAAATGAAACTATAGGTTTTTTTAAAGTATCTACAGCTGATGGATTTATATTAGATGGAACTATAAATTCAAATCAAGATATTTACAAAAAAAATGTTTTTTACTATTTGAAAGATTTCTTTAAAATTTTTCCTAATATTTTAGATATGATTTTTTAATATAAGAAACTATTCAAAAATAGTTTCTTATATAGTTTCTTATATATTTTCTTTATTCTGCAAACTTTTTATATATAATATAAAAAGTTGTTACTATTATAAAGTAACAACTAAATTTTTAACTATTAAATATTAGTTTATTTAACATTTTCTTTTATGTAGTCAACTACGTCTCCTACTGTTACAACTTTTTCTGCATCGGCATCAGGAATTTCTATATCAAATTCTTCTTCTAATGCCATTACTAATTCAACTATATCTAATGAATCAGCTCCTAAGTCATCTATGAAAGAAGCTTCCATTGTAACTGCTGAGTCAGCAACTCCTAATTGTTCAACAATTATTCCTTTTACTTTTTCTAATACTTCTTCTGAACTCATAACTCTAGAGTTCACCTCCTCTCAAGTTTGCAAATGATTTATACATTTGATTTGTCTTTTTTAGATAATTCATTTATATTATATGTTTTAACTTTTGTCAAGTAAAAATTATCTTTTTTTCCAAATTTATACTATTGAGTCAAAAAAGATTGTTAATTATCCTCTTTTCTCTGCTTTTCAAACTCTTCCATCATCATCTCTACTGCTTTATTTTCAACAAATTTTTCTGCTTGTATTATAGTATATTCAAATAATAATGCATCACTACTTCCATGTGCTTTTACCACTGGTTTCTTTACTCCTAAAAATAAAGCTCCACCATATGATTTATAGTCCATAGCTTTAGAAAGCCTCTTTATGGCTGGAAGTGCTGGTATTGCCAAGATTTTAGATAGCAAATTGCGTTTCAAACTTTCTTTTAAAGTTCTTTTAACTAATTTGCCTACTCCTTCAGTTGTTTTTAAAAACACATTTCCTGTAAATCCATCTGTTACTATAGCATCAATTTTACCAGAAAAAGCATCTCTTCCTTCCACATTTCCTACAAAGTTTATTCCTAATTTTTCTGAATTTTCTTTTAATAGCTTATAACTTTCTTTTACTAAATCATTACCTTTTGTTTCTTCTGTTCCTATATTTAATAATCCAATTGCTGGTTTTTCAATTCCATATGTATTTTTTAAATATATATTAGACATTTGTGCAAATTGAAGTAAATTAATTGGTTTACAATTTGTATTTGATCCAGCATCTATTAATAGTAATTGACTACCATAAGCTGGAAGTATTCCTGCTAATGCTGGTCTATCTATTCCTTTTATTCTCCCTACTATTAACGTTGCTCCGAGTTAATAATGCTCCAGAATTTCCAGCAGATATAAACACATCTCCTTCATCTTCCTTTAGCATTTTAAATCCCACTACCATTGAAGAATCTTTTTTATGTCTTATTGCTACTGTTGGTTGATCTTCCATTTCTATTGTTTCCGTTGCATTTCTTATTTTTAATCTGTCTGATATTTCTTCTATTTCTCTTCCATAAAATTCTTTTATTTTACTTCTTATCACTTCTTCTTTTCCTACTAATACAACTTCTGCTTTTACTTTATTTATAGCTTGTACTGCTCCTTTTATATTAGCATCTGGTGCATTATCTCCACCCATTGCGTCTAATAAAATTTTCATACTAGTTCCTCCATTTTTTGTCTTTCTTCATTTTATTTATAACATATTTATTTTATTATTCTTATACAAAAAAAGCAAGTAATTTTTAGTAAATTTTATAATAAAAAGCATGTACTATACAATTGCTAGCACCTACTTTTAAATTTTTTCACATCTTTGTACCAGTTTTCGATTTGCTCCTTTCTCTCAAGCTTCTGTCTTTACGTTCTTTAAAATACAATCAAAATCTAGCGTTTCCTTACTTTTCTTCTTTTGTCAGCACTACTGTAATCTATATTTATTATAGCACATTCCTACATAATTTTTTAAAAATACTAGGTGTAGAATTTCTTATCTACACCTAGTATTTTTCTCTTAGCAATTATTAGAAAATCTCTCTAGTTCTTCTGTTACTATCTATAACACTTTTCCTTGCTTTTTCTTCAGCCTTTTTATACCTTTTTTTATATATTTTATTACTTTTATCTCATTTTCCAAGCATTTTAAAAGAGTACCATTTTCAACTGGTACTCTTTATTATTAATTATTATTCTAATATATCAGCTACAACTCCTGAACCTACTGTTCTTCCACCTTCACGAATAGCAAATCTTAATCCTTTTTCGATAGCGATAGGTGTGATTAATTCAATTGTCATAGATACATTATCACCTGGCATAACCATTTCTGTTCCTGCAGGTAATTCGATAACACCTGTAACGTCTGTTGTTCTAAAATAGAATTGTGGTCTGTATCCATTGAAGAATGGTGTATGTCTTCCACCTTCTTCTTTAGTTAATACATAAACTTCTGAAGTGAATTTTGTATGTGGATGTATTGTTCCTGGTTTACAAAGAACTTGACCTCTTTCGATTTCTTTTCTATCGATACCTCTTAAAAGAACACCGATATTATCACCAGCTTCTGCTTGGTCTAATAATTTTCTAAACATTTCTACACCTGTAACAACAGTTTTCTTTCTTTCTGTTGTAAGACCGATGATTTCAACTTCGTCTTGAAGTTTAACTTCTCCTCTTTCTACTCTACCTGTTGCAACTGTTCCACGTCCTGTAATTGTGAATACGTCTTCAACTGGCATTAAGAATGGTTGGTCAACTGGTCTTTCTGGTGTTGGAATATAATCATCTACTGCATCTAATAATTCTTTAATTGGTTGATATGCTGGATCATCAGGATTATCTGAAGCCTCTAAAGCTTTTAGAGAAGATCCTTTTATAATAGGAATATCATCTCCTGGGAATCCATACTCAGAAAGTAAGTCTCTAACTTCCATTTCAACTAATTCTAATAATTCTTCGTCATCAACCATATCACATTTATTTAAATAAACTACGATATATTTAACACCAACTTGTCTAGCAAGTAAGATATGCTCTCTTGTTTGAGGCATTGGTCCATCAGCTGCTGAAACAACTAATATAGCACCATCCATTTGTGCAGCACCTGTAATCATGTTTTTAACATAGTCAGCATGTCCTGGGCAGTCAACGTGTGCATAGTGTCTTTTATCTGTTTCATATTCTACGTGAGCTGTGTTGATTGTGATTCCTCTTGCTTTTTCTTCTGGAGCACCATCAATTTGATCATATGCTTCAAATTTAGCTTTACCTAATAATGATAAATATTTAGTAATAGCTGCTGTTGTTGTTGTTTTACCGTGGTC
>CALXAY010000049.1 GCA_944386415.1 uncultured Clostridia bacterium
GCTGATTTTTGTGTTCCATCTCCACCTAGAGTAAATATACAATCAAATCCGAAATCTTTTATATTCTGAATTGCTTCATCTGATAAATCTTTATATTCTACACTACCATCTTCATTTACAACTTTATAATTAAAAAGGTTAGCATTTGTTGAAGAACCTATAATTGAACCACCTTTTGGTAAAATTCCTAAAGCTTCTCCACCTTCTGCTGTACTTAATAATTCAAACTCTTTTTTTATTAATCCATTATAACCATCTATTATACCATAACATTCTACTCCATGATTTTCTGCTGTTTTTACTATTGCTCTTATTACTGCATTAAATCCTGATACGTCTCCTCCATTTGCTAGTATTCCTACTTTTTTTATCATAAAAATTCCTCCTATCTAAATTTCATTTTGTTTTACATATTTTTTCATTGTTATTATATCAATAATTTGTTTTTTTACAACATTTTTTGTTATTTTAATTTTATATTTCTTCTTTTTTTCTCTATTTTACATATTCATTTAATGGTTTTACTCTATACTTTAATTCATCCATTTCGTTTGTTGGAACATATCCTGATTTAGCATTTATAACATCTGGTATTCTATTTACTACTGTTGCACATGTAAGTTCTACTGTTGCTGGTTTATCTACTACAATTGTTGTTGTAGGTTCTCCTTCTATTGTCCACTTATTTCTATCAAATTCATCTTCGTCATATACTTTTCCAATACATTCTGTTTCTAATGTAATTCCTTCTTTAGTTTTTGTTGTAACAACAGCACTCATTCCTGTTGCATCACCTTTTTTTACAGTCATATTTAATGTACTTGAGAAAATATCTCTTTTGGCTATTTGTGGCACACATTCTTGACTCTGAGATTCTACTGTTAATCCTAGTTTCTCACATAACCAGCCATTTACATTCCACATATAAGAAGGTTGATATTTACCACTTTCTATTACTTTTCTTCTTTCTTCATCACTTATTCTATCTAAACTTGCAACTTCCTTATCAAATTCTTCTAATGTTAATCCTGCACCATGGGCTTTTGCTAATGCTATTCCATAATCTTCTACATTATAACTTGAACTTCCTTTTATTTTTGTTATTTTATGTGTTGACCCTCCAATTGCAGATATTAATTCTCCCCAATATATATCTTGGTATCCCGTTCCTGTTATTGTACAATTATTTTCTTTGGCTAATTTGTCTATTGCAAAAGTCACTCCAGGATTTGAATTTTGAGGATAAAACGCTTCTTCACATGTTGTTATTGCATTTAATCCTAATTTTGCACATAACATTAAAGCATCTTTTACATCTTCTATTAAACTCATTGTTGTAACTATTACTACATCTGGTTTAGTATCAACAAGCATTTTTTCTGCTTCATCTAAACCAACAACTTTAACATTCTTTTCTTCACATCCCATTATTTCACCAATATCTTTTCCAATAACATCTGGATTCACATCTATTGCACCTACTATTTCTCCTCCTTTTTCATATACATATCTCATTGTGTACACGCTCATTTTTCCAGTTCCATATTGAACAACTCTAACTTTTCTATCCATAAATAGACCTCCTTAATTTTCTTTTCCTTATTATACCATTAATTTTACTTTTTAATACAAAAAAAGAAAAAATTGAAGTTTAATTATAAATTAAACCTCAATCTAAAATCACTTAATAAATTTTAAAGCTTATTTTCTTACATATTTAAAACTTTAATATTTTTTAATTAAACAATGTCCTAATTTTCTTAATTAAATAGTGACTTCCGCCATCACTATTATTTTGTACATTTTCTACCATGCTGATAATTAGCATATCAGTACCATTTTGTCTATCTATAGTATAACAATCAAACCAGCCTAAAGTACCACTTTTAGTATCTTCACTTGATGTTTTAAGTTCTGCTGTTCCTGTTTTTCCTGCAATTGTTGTGCCTGAAATCTTCATATCATTTGCAGTTCCTTCAGGGTTTTCAACAACTTGAATTAAATCATTTTCAATAGTATCTGCTGCTTCTTTTGAAAAAGCATTTTCAATTAAAATTTCTCCGTTTTTTTCTTCATCATATTCAATTCTTGGTTTTATCATATTACCATCATTTGCAAAAGCAGAATAAATAGACGCCATATGTATTGGATTTACTAAAATATCTCCTTGACCATATCCACTATCTGCAAGTTTTGTTTCTCCTTCTATTTTGTTTCCATTGTTACTTGCATATTGTGATTTAGCAAGTGTAAGTGGAAAATCTATGGCTTGGTTAAATCCTAATTTATCTAAACTACTTGTAAATGTATCTGCACCTATTTTTAATACTGATTGTGCAAAATAGATATTATCAGAATGTAAAATTCCATTTAACAAATTCTTTGGTCCTGAATAACCTGTTAAAGTAGTTACATTATAATTTCCCCAAGAACTATCCTTTTGCCAACTTGTTCCTGTATATCCTAAATCCTCATTTTGGTCTATTTTTCCTGTTGTTAATCCAATTGCTCCAGTTACAGGTTTAAATGTAGAACCTGGACAATATTTTTGTGTAAATCTATTAAATAATGGTTTTGCTTCATCATTATTTAATTCATTCCATTTATCAGTAGTTAAGCCTACGACAAAATCATTTGAATCATATGTAGGAGTACTAACTAACGCAAGTAACTCTCCTGTTTGAGGCTCCATTATAACAAAAAAACCTTTATCGTCTTTCATTTGAGCATATACTTGTTTTTGTAAACTACTATCTATTGTTAATTTAACATCTTTACCATCTTTTTTATCTTGTTTTGCTAAACTTGCAATTCTATTTTCATTTTCATCTACTATGTAAATATCAGTTCCATCTATCCCTTTTAAAGTATCTTCATAAGCAAGTTCTAAACCTGCTTTTCCAATTAAACTATTTGTTGTATAGCCTTTACCTTCATTTTTCTCTAATTCTTCCGCATTTATTGGTTGTACATAACCGATTAAATGTGATGCTTCTTCTCCTAAAGAATATACTCTTCCATCTTCCTTATTTATCATAACACCTGAAATTGTAAGTAATTGTTCTTTCAATTCTGTATTACTATCTACTATCTTTTTAACAGGCACAAATGTATCATCTTTAACATATGAAGCATTTAGTGATTCATTTATATAATCTACAGATACTCCTGTTAATTCTGAAATCTTTTTAATATTTTCATCTCTATTTTCGCCTAATTTTCCGGGGAACTATTCCAACAGAAGAAATTGAACCATCTTCTGCTAAAGCTAGATTATTTCTATCATATATAGTTCCTCTTTTTGTTTTTATACTTGATACTCTTACTTTATCTGTATCTCCTAACTGTGGGAATATTATATGTGAATCCCATTTAAGTTTTAGTTCTTTATTTTCTTTAACAACATTTGCTGTGTTATTAAATTCCACTTCACCTGCTGAAGTATACATTTTTTCATGATAACTTATGTTGTAACCATTATCAACTTTTTCAACATTACTAATTTCTATTTGTATATTACTTGCATCTATTCCTTCATAAATATTTTGATTCCTTTTTACAAAATCTTCTTTGCTCATATTCATAGATAATACTTTTGAATATAACTCTTCATAGCTTTTATTGTTAATTAGGCTAAAATAATCTTTAAGTAGTCCATTTGCATCTTCTTTTTCTTTGTTTCCAATAATTATAACAGCTGATATAATTACAATTATTATAACTACTATTCCTATAATTGCTCCAATTAACACCTTTTTATTTTTCATATAAGGTTACCTCCTTAAAATATATAACTATAATATCACATTTAAGAACTATTTACACATTTTTCCACATTATTTAACATCCCATCATTTCAATATTAGTAGCAACAAATCTACCTTTTTTTAGTTCATTTTTATCAAAAGTTATATAAAGTGTATTGTTTAAACTTTTTAGTTTTTCTTCTATTTCTCCAGTTATTCCTTCTCCTAAAATTGTAGTATTATTATTTACAACAACATCTATTTCAAACTTTTCCGCTTCATCATAATTTGCAGTATAATACAAATCTATCATTTGTCCTTTTAATATATAATTATTTCCACTTTTTTTAATATCTTCTAATTCAAAATCTATCTCATCTTTTAGTAATTCATTTTTTAATTCTTCACCATGTATATTTCTTATAACATATATTTTTGTTTCTTCTGTAGGGACAATTTTCCCTTTTCTTATATATATTTTTTCTATATCTAATTTATCATTTACTTTTACATTTTTAATATCAAAACTTTCATTTGTCCTTCTATTTAAAGTTTCTATATTTTCATCAATTGTAAGTTTTAAAGTTTCATATTTTTGTGTTTTTAGAGTAATTGTATTTTCTTCTATATTTGTTATAAGCATTCCATATTCTGATTTTACTAAATTTTCTTCTTTTTCAATTCTTTCTTGTTCTTCCCTAGAAAAATTTTCTTTCTTTTCTTGTTTCTTACTTTCTACAAACTTATCAAACTCTTCCTTGCTTCCATTAAATACATTTAAGTCAATAAATTTTTCTTCACCGCTATATCCTTCTAACCTTCCTCTTCCCGTATACTGCCAAAATTTCCAAGTTCTATTTTCTAGATTAGGTTTTGTTAGAATATTTCTTATCCAAATATCATAATCTAAAAATTCTCCATCTAGATAGTCATTATAAAATTCCATAGTTGTATAAATCATTGGTTTTACTCTATAAGTACTTTCTAATTTATCTAGTAATACTTTTAACTCTTTTTTTATCCAATCTTTAATAGGTTCTTCTTTTTTATAATCACTGTAATATTCAATATCTACTATTGGTATTAATAAACTATCATCATTTTTAGTAACACCTACTGTATCTATATAATTTTTTGCTTGTTCTTCTCCTGTACTTTCTAAACTAAAGAAATGATAAATACCAAGTAGCATATCCATATTTTTTAATTTTTGGAAATTTTTATTAAAATAACTATCTTTACCCTTGCTTCCTTCTGTTGCCTTAACAAATGCAAAACTAATTCCTTGTTCTTTTATTTTATCCCAATCAACTTCTCCTTGATATTCTGATACATCTACTCCTCTTACCTCATACTTTTCCGCTTCTAATTTTGTTGGTATTATATATCCATTTATCATAAGTAGAAAGATTACCAATAATATTAGAATTATAATTAATATAGTTATTATAATTTTTTTATACATTTATAATTCTCCTCATATTATATTTATAACTTACATACATTTTAGCTTTTTTGCGTTCTTTATAAGTTTCTTAATCACTTGCCTTACCTGCTCCTACTACTTTACCATTATTTGCATCTACATATATGTATAAATTTGTTAATGGATCATTTTTATCCCCTAACCTTATGCACCATACAGGCTGTCCTTTAAATAAATTATTTATATTTGAATCTTTTGCCCAATCCTCTTCCCAGTAGTAAAGTCTATGTATATCATCTAAAGAATAAATTAACTCAGCCGATATTTCATAATTACCGTTTTCATCTACCCATACTTCTGTTGCTGAGAAATCAGATACCCATCCTTGATATTGATATTTTTTATTTTTAGCTTCTTCTTCAGCAATAGTTGCCGCTTCCTCTTTTGTAACCCTAATTGTTTTATAGGCATTAGAACTACTTACAGTAGTATTATTGTTAACATTTGAATTACTTGTATTTACTATATTAGTAGAATTATTATTAATTACACTACCATAAGAAACTTTTCCACTTATATTATCCATATTTCTATAAACACAATTTGTATTAATTGCCTTACTTGCTACAAATATATTTGGTAAATAGCTATCTTGTCTTTTATCTCCTGTAAAATAATATGTAAGTCCACCTATTCTTGTTTCTACTTTTTCTATATTATATCTAGATAGCATAATAATAACATCTGCTTTTGTGAAAATATCTTCTGGCAACTCTTCTTCTAGAATTATATTATAATCATTTAATAATAAATCTAATGTTTCTTTATTATCTATTTTTCCTCCATAAACACCATCTTCATATTCTCTAAGGTAAACTCCTACATTTTCTAAATGTAAATTAAAAACATCGTTTGGTATTTCATTTGTTACTTTATATTCTTTACTATCTTCCATATGATAGCAACTAGCATCATGACTGCTTATTTTTCTATTTATTAAATCTCTTATTTTTTCTTTATTCTCTAGATTTTTCTTTACTACTTGTCCACCATTATCATTTCTAAATATAATATTATTGTTTTCCTTTTCATAAGCTATTACATAGTTTTTGCTTATAGTATCATAGTCAAGTTCTATGTAATTTTCGTTTTTCTCTATTTTTTCAATTTCTTCCTTAGATAACATTTGACCATTTTCTTTACTATCAAAACCAGAAATTATTTCATTTAAAATGTCAGTATAACTACTTTCTCCTTGATTAAATACATAATAATTATCTTTATCTTTTTCTTTATAAACGATTCTATTTGGTGTTTCAAAATATTGTACTAAGTTTGTTTTAGATGCTTCTTGTTCTTCTTGTGGTTTTATTCTTGTAAATATAAAAGTTCCAACACATAATATAATTAAAAGTGTTGTTATTCCAATTAATGCTTTATATTCTTTAAATTTATCTGATAATTTAATCATTTTTATTCTTCTCTCCATATTCTTTTTTCCATCTGTTACACATAACAGTTTAACAGGTTCTTTTTCTTCTTTAGATATTGGAAGTAACCTTACCAAGGTTTTTGCATATTCTTTTTCTTCGTCTTTTTCAATTTTATTTAAGACCATCTCATCTGCTTTTAATTCCATATCCTGTCTTATTTGTTTAAAACAAAACCATATTATTGGATTAAACCAATGAATTGTTGTAATTAGAATTAATAATTTATTTAATATTAAATCACATCTTTTAAAATGTGCTAGTTCATGCATAAATATATATTTCAAACTTTCTTCATCTTTTTCTAACACTTCATCTGTTACTAATATTTTTGTATTAAACAAACCATATATGCAAGGGACTTTTTTATAATCTTGTTTTATTAGTTTTATTTCTTTTTTTGCTTCCATTTGTTTTTTACAATTTTCTAATATCTTTAATATTTTTTTGTCTTTTACTTCTTCTTTTCCTATCCTTTTTCTCATTACAAAACTTGTTATTATGTAATATAAAAAAATAATAGCCATAGCACTAATCCAAATATAAACGAAAATCTTTCCACTCTCATTTGCAATTAGATTTTCTTTTGCAAGTTCTATTTTATCTATTCCAGAACTTATTAAAAATTCATGTGAATTTTGAGAGTTTATTGTAAATCTAAATGGCACAAATAAGCTAATTAAAACCAAAAACCACATAGCAAACTTCCATGTTGGTGATATTTTTTTATCAAAAGTCTTCCTTAAAATTAATACAATTATTGCTAATATACTTCCTATTATTGATAAATATAATATATTATAAAATACTTGATACATATCTAGTCCTCACTTTCTATTAAATCAAGTAAGTGCTGTAAGTCTTTTTTAGATATCTTCTTTTCTTCTACAAAATTTAATAATAATTTATTAGTACTTCCATTATAAAGTTTTTCTAAAAATGTTTCGTTTGCTTTTTTTAAGTATTCTTCTTCATTAATTGTTGCTTTATAAGTATTTTCTTTTGTTTTATTTGTAATTGACTTTACACTTTCTTTTTCTATTAATCTATAAAGTAAAGTTTTTATTGTACTTTTATTTTTATTTTCGTTTTTACTTAATATTTCTACTATTTTATTTAGTGTAAGTTCACCATATTTCCAAAGTACTTTCATTATCTCTAATTCTGCATCTGTTATTTCGTATTTTTTTGTTATCATTTTTACCCCCTTAAAAAAGTTACGTTTGTAAATTTCAAGTATAGTTTACATCTGTAAACAGAATTTGTCAAGTATAATTTAAAAACCTGAAAGACTTTTACATCTTTCAGGTAAAAAAGAAATTTTCTTATTTATTTTTCCTCTTTACTTTGTTCTTTTTCCTCCATTAGTTTTATTAACCTTTTTCTTGTCGCTTCATCAAAGCTACAACATTCTAATGTTCTTGCTACATATACTATTTTTTCATTTTCAGCATTCTTCTTTCTGTCATAAAAGTATATGGCAAAAATCATAAGAGCAAGACACAGAATAAAGGCTATAATCAAGATTATTTCAAACATGACTTTTCCTTTCTGTCCTAATGTTTATATGTAGAACTAAGTAGTAAGAGGTTTCCCTCCACTATTTAGTAGAAAAGGGAATTACTTACAATTCTTACTTTTATATTTTAGCATAAATTTGTACAAATTTCAATGATACAAACGCTTTTTTAAGAAACTTTACCATTTTACTTTTTTGGTCTTCCGATTGCTATATTGTCTTTTCCTACACGAAGTAATGTGGTAAGTGTTTTAGTCATCATTTTTCTTGTTTCTGGTCTTAAATTACTATAAGTCTTAATCATTGTTGCTACATTTCTAAACCATTTACTACTTAGCTCATTTACTGTTTTTACTTTTGTAGAATTTAAAATATCAAACCAAGCATCGACAAACTCTTCTCTTTGTTCTGGTGATATTTCTTTTAACCAATTAGTAATTGTAGTATCTATAAATTTAGCATAGTCTGTTTGCTTAGCTCTTACAAATTTATCTCCTAAAACTTCCCATGAATATAGATCATGTTGCATAATTCCTGTTTCAATACTTTTTACAATAGTTGTTTTTTCTTTATGTTTTAACAATCTTCCTATAATTGAAGTTTGTGGTATATATGTATGGATTTTATGTACCATACTTATATAATCACTATTTTCTATAACTTTATCAGAAAAACCTGGTCCATCATTATTATATATTTCTATAATTTGTTCTTTCGTTTTTGGTAAACAAAAAGCTCCTGCATATACTGCTAAGTTTCCTCCTTTTGAATGTCCTCCAACTCTTAATTTATTATTGTATTTTTTAGCAACTCCATTTAAATATTCTACACTATCTAGTTGAGAAGGAACTGTATCGCTAAAGCTCATATTAAAATCTTCTTTCCATCCTATTATTGTGTTATCAGTTCCTCTAAAAGATACATAAATTGTATCATCTGGAAGAATTACTGTTATTGCTGAAAATTGCTTTTCTTGCTTAGGATCTATAATATTTACAAAATTTGTTACTTTAACTTCTCCAAATCTTACACTTTTTGCAAGAATAGGATATAAATCTATATCTTCAACTTGTATAGTTCTTCCAGTTGTGCCTAATACTTTTGTTCTTTCATATGCTTCTTTTAGTGTTATTTCCTCATCTTTACTGATTACTCCATCAAAAGGTAAATATGAAATTCTTGATAATATTAAATTATCAACTTCATTAAATTCTACATTTTTGAAACTTATATCTCTCCATTTCATATAATCAAATATATTTGCCATCTATTACTACTCCCCAATATAATTATAATAATTAAGATTTTTTAATTTTTATTTATAAAACTAACTATATCTTTTGCTACAACATCTTCTTTTTCGTGATATCCATGATTTGCACCATCTACATAATCAATATCTTTGTTAGGATTTGTAATTATATTACTTACAATCGTTACTAATTCTTCTGCTTTTTGTATAATCATTTCATTATCATTTCCCCATCTCATAAATAAAGGAACTTTTATATTATTTAATTTTTCTAAATTATTATCTCTTCCATATCTTGCAAAATCTATATCTTTATTATACTTAGCATATCGTAAAAATGTTTTTACACTAATTGGATGAATAAATGCTCCTCTTGGCATAAGTTCTTTAGAATTATTTTCTTCTTTTTCTTCTGCTATTTTCAAATAATCTTCAAATTTATCTCCCAAATAAACTTTTATAGCCATAGGGATGTCGACTAAGGATAACAATATCACTCCTTTTATTAATTCTAATATATCTTTTTCATCTTCTTCTAATAATTCATTATATGTGTATACTATTTTTGTACATCCTAAACTATGTCCTTGTAAATAAATCTCATTATATCCTAATTCTTTTAATTTTAGTATTGCACCTACTATATCTTCATATCCTTCTAGTACATCTTCATAAGCTGTTCCTCCAAGCATTTTTTCTTTTTTTCCATTGATTTCTTTACTTATATATTTTACAATTTCACTTCCTCTATTATTAAAGCAAAAATAATCAATACAACTTTCATTTACTATTTTTGCAATTACATCATCTCTTTTTTTAAAGCAATTACTTGTCATTCCATGTACTGCTAATATTACTTTTTTTGTTCTTTCGTTTCCATTATACAAAATTCCACTTAAAATCACTCCATCTGTTGCTAAAAAATCTATTTTTTCCATGATATCACCTCTCATTTATTTATTAGATTATATACTAAGTATTTTATTTTATCAAGAAAAATATACAAAAAGGAAATGCCTACAAGGCACTTCCTTTTAGGTGCTTAACAAAGCTAAAAAGCCATTTGTACTTTAAGATATCTTCTACAAGATTCTTGCTAAGTGTTGTAGAATCCACATAGCACTGCCAGTACATTTTTTGTATGAACTGTGCATAAGCATCCATAATTTCTCCTCGTATAATGAACATATAGTCCATTATATATTTTTTTATTTTTTAAAATTTTATATAATATCTATATAGA
>CALXAY010000050.1 GCA_944386415.1 uncultured Clostridia bacterium
TCCATTTTATATTTACTATCTATAAGTTTAAATTCTACTAAAGTATTTTCAAGTGTTTCCTCATTTTGTCTTAAATCTGTTGTAAAATATAATTTTATTTGAGGAATTTCTACTCTATTTGTTACTATTTCTTTGAAAGTTTCTGCCATATGTCTTTCATCTTCACAAACAATTATTAATTGTGGCATTCCTAAAAATCCCGAATCACCTGGAACAAAATTCTCATAGAAATCTTTATATAATCTCATCTTTTCGATCAACTTTTTCTCCCAATCCACTTCTCTTCTAATAACTTCAAATACAAATTGAATAGATTTTTTATTTTTAGTAAGTTTTACACTACCACCTGTTGCTTTAAATACTTTTCCTGCAACTTTTGCTGTTATTGTTGGTTTTACCATAAATTCATCAAATGCCTTTACTTTTCTTAAATAAGCAATTAAAACTTGATTTCCTGCTAATCTTTTTTTTATCATAGCAACTGGTTTTGTATTATCAGATGGTTGCCATTTACATTCTTTTTCTTGAGAATTTAACAAATATTTTCCCATTTTTTCCATACAATAGATACGGTAAATTCCTTTACCTTCTTCAGAATTAAAGTAATATCTAGTTAAAATCTTTGATTTTACTAGTTGTTCTAATTTATTATTTAATTTATCTTGTGACTTTATTTCAACTCCTTTAATCTCTAGCATTTGAAATATTTGTCTTGATGTTATAAATTCAAATTCATTTACTAAATCTAGGATAGCAAAATGAATATCATTAATATGTCCAATATTTATTTTATGCACAATTTGATTCATTGAAACATATCCATCTTTACCATCAAATGTTTTTATTTCTCCTTCTCTTATTGCAAATGGTGATACTTTAGTTTTTATTTCATCATCTTCAACCATCTTTATTCCTCCTTGTGTTTTATACAATAAGTAATTTTACTTTTTTTCTGTTATAATCTATTTTCTTAATATAAACATCAATATCTTGTCCATATTCTAATCCATCTTCATATTCTGCCATTCCAACTAAGTTAGGTGTAAGTTCAATAAAAATACCATTCTTATTTTTCTCTGTTTCCCTTACTTTCCCTTTAACTTTGCTTCCTATTTTAAATTTTGAAGCATTTTCTTCCCATGAACCTAATAATTCTTTATAAGATAAAATTACTTTTCCTTGTTCTCTATTTATAGATTTTATCACAACTTCTAGTTTTTGTCCAATTTTTAGTCTTTCGTAAGGTGACTTTATTCTTGCAACAGATAAGTCTTCGATATGTGCTAACCCTACAATTCCTCCACCTATTTCAATAAAAGCCCCATACGGTTTTATATTCTTTACTATTCCATCTACTTTTTCTCCTACTTTTAGATCATTTTTTACCCAGTTTATAGCCTCTTTTTGAACTTGTTTCCTAGATAATATAATTTCATCTTTTTCCACATCTTTTATCTTAAATTGTACAAATTTATTTACTTTTCCTACACATAAATTTGTTTTAGGTAACCCATCTTCTTCTGTTTTTATGGCTTCTACTTCTTCACGTGGTATTTTTCCTACTAACCCATTTTCAAAATTCACATATAAATTATAATTATCATCACAATTTTTTACTAAACCTTGTAGAGTTTCGTTACTTTCCATATATGTTTTCAAATTAGATTTGTCTACTTTTGTTATTTCATTATTCCATCCTTCTGGTTCAAATTTTAATGTATTCATATTCATTTGTTGATTCTCCTTTTATCTTATGTTTGTTTTATTATATATATAATATCTTCATTTTTCAATATTACAATTAAATTTTATTTTTGCTTAAAACTGTTTTTTGACCCCGTCCCAAAAAACATGTTTACTTCTTCTTTACTCAAGTATCTCCATTTTCCTAAACCTAACTCTTTTACTCCTATTCCTGCAATTTTACTTCTGTGTAATGCTAAAACTTTATGTCCAATGGCTTCACACATCTTTCTTATTTGTCTATTCTTTCCTTCATGAATTGTTATTTCTAATCTTGACTGATTTTTCTCTTTATCAGTTTTCAAAATTTTCACCTTAGCTTCTTTAGTTATATAGTCCTCAATCTTAACACCTTTTCTTAGCTTTTCTACTTCTTCATTTTTTACAATTCCTTTTATTGTAACTGTATAAGTTTTTTCCACTTCATGCTTTGGATGAGTTAGTTGATATACAAAATCCCCATCATTAGTTAAAATTAAAGCTCCTGATGTATACATATCTAGCCTTCCAACAGGAACTACTCTTTCTTTCACTTTTACTAAGTCCATAACTGAGTCTCTTCCAAATTGATCTTTTGCAGTTGTTACATATCCTATTGGTTTGTTTAACAAAATATATACATGTTCATCTTCTAATCTTACTTCTTTTCCATTATACGAAACTTTATCAACCTTTGGATTTATTTTTGTTCCAAGTTCTGTAACTACTTTTCCATTTACACTAACCTTACCATTTATGATTAACTCTTCTGCTTTTCTTCTTGAAGCTATTCCACAGTTTGCTAAATATTTTTGTAATCTTACTTCTTCCATTTTTCCTCCATTAGTGAGACAAAAAAGCCCCGTCCCCTAATTGTCTCAAAATCTCTTTAAAATAATCTGGTAACTCTGCTTCTATTGTCATTTCTTTTCCTGTTGTTGGATGTTTAAACTTTAATCTCTTTGCATGAAGACATTGTCCTGTTGCTTGCCATTTATTTTTTCCATTAGAATATGTGGTATCACCAATTACAGGATAACCAATATGAGATAAATGTACTCTTATTTGATGTGTTCTTCCTGTTTCTATTTTTACTTCTAACAAAGTACAATTATCTTTCGGAAATCTTTCTAACACTTTAAAGTTTGTTATTGCTGACTTTCCGTCTTTTTCGACTGCCATCTTTTTTCTATCATTTTTATTTCTTCCAATTGGCATATTTATTGTAGCTTCATTTTCTTTTACTATACCTCTTACTAAAGCAATATAGGTTTTCTCCACTTCATGATTTTTTATTTGTTTACTTAAATTAATATGAGCTTTATCATTTTTTGCAACGACAATTACTCCTGATGTATCTTTATCTAATCTATGAACAATCCCTGGTCTAATTTTTCCTCCTATTCCTGATAAAGAATCTTTACAAATATTCATTAAAGCATTTACTAAAGTTCCATCTGGATTTCCGGTTTCCAGGATGAACGACCATTCCTTTTGGCTTATTTACAACTATAATATCACCATCTTCATAAAGTATTTCAACTGGTATATCTTGTGCTTTCAACTCTATCTCTTTTGGTTCTTCTTCATCTATTGTTACACTGTCATTTTCTTGTAATTTATAAGATGCTTTTATTTTTTTACCATTTACTAATATTTTTTGTTCTTTTATTAGTCTTTGTATTGCCACTCTTGATAAATCTTCATCATTTTTTGCTAAATAGCTATCAATTCTATTTCCTTCATATTCTTTTTCTACTATAAATGTTCTCAAAATTATTTGCCTCTTTCTAAAATTAATTTTCTACATTTTGTAATCTTTCATAAACTACAAAATAATTATCACTATATAACTCTTTATATTTTACATCTTTTGTTTTTGTTATTATCATATTCATTTTAGAATTTTTATAAGCAATTACATGTGTAATATCATATTTTTCAAAGGTATCTTCATAAAATGTTCCTATATTTGAAGTGTTTATAAAGTCCATAAATATATCATCTTTTTTACCATTAAATTCTGGTGAGTATAAATCCGCTCTAGAATCTATAAATACTGGTATTCCTCTAAATAGTAAATAACTTCCATAATTATATTCATTATAAAATCTAGCTTTTCCTAAATCTATATTTTCTATTATATAATCACATGCCTGTACTGGATATGTTGTTTCATCTATAAAATTATCATCAAATTTGTCTTTTGCCATATAATAACTAAATCCTATAATGACTATTGAAATTGTTATTATTCCAAATACTTTAGTTATTTTTTCGACTGCTTTTTCTGTTTTTTCTTTTATATATATTTTCGTCAATTCAACCAACATCCTATTTAATATTACTGATCCCATTAACGCAAACATAGTAACTTGTCTTTTAGTTGCAAGCATTAAGTAACATAATCCACCTATCATAAATAAATCACATAATCTTATTTTTATTTTTGTAAAAATTATAAGTGCTAAAAATAATATAAGTGTACATATTACTTCTGTATCATTTGCAAGTGTCATTGGCAAATGTTCATTAATATTTTGTGTTGTATTTCCAAGCATTGTCTTAAATAAGTATGTATATGGTGTATCACCTATTGGAGTTAATAATCCTGTAAATAAACAAATAATGAATATTAAAATTAACCATTTGGTTGCATCCCTTTTTACTAATCTTAATTTATATGGATTTTTTAGCTCTTTTGTTCTTTTTACTTTTACTTTATCTATTTTTTCTAATAATACTTTTAATTCTTCTTTTAATCTCTCTACTTTTTCACTATTTTCTGGTTTTCTAGACAATATTTTTATTTTATATTTTAACCTTCTTACTTCTGACTTCCTATATATAATATTTTCAGATATAATTGCAATTATATATTCTGCTATATATGGTAAATAAAGTACAAAGTAAAATGGAAATACTGCTGCATGTAAATTTGCAATTAATATTGGTATTATAGTTAATCCTACAGCATATCTTTTTTTCTTTGTCTCTAAAAATTTCTCTATAAAATATATTGTCCAGACAAATAATATAAATGTTACTAATTGTGCTCTTGCTGCAATATATCCTCTGATTAAATACATAACTCCTATTGTAATAAAAAATGAAAACAATTGATTTTTACATAGTTTCCTATTTACTGTATACAAAGATAATCCTAATATTACAGATAATATACATGTAGTAATATATATTCCTGTCATTCCAAATGAATTGTAAATTAAATAGGTTAATAAATCATATAGCCAATGAGGATATGTATATGGTAAATTTTCATGCCATGAAAAAGGATCTTGCATATCTATTCCATCATTTACTATATGCTCTCCTATTTTTATTGTATAATATGTATCATTTTGCAAAGTTACTGGTGAAATAGCTAAACAAAATACAGCAATTAATATTACTGCCATTATTGTAAATTTAATAGTTGCTTTTATTCTTGGATTTTTATCATTTTTTTCTTTATTCTTAATAAGCTGTTTTTCCATAAAAAGTCTCCTTTAAATAAAAATTCTGTCCCTATTATAACATAAAAAAGTTCCAAAAGACTATCTTTTTGAAACTTTTTCTATTTTAATAAATTATATTAAACTGCTTCTTTGTTTTCTATATCTTCTTTACTCTCATCATCTTTTTCTTCTATAACTTCTAGACTTCCTATAGATACTTCATATGCAACTCTTGTTTCTACTGTTCCATCTTCGTGTTTTTTCTCATAATTTCTTGACTGAACTCTTCCTACTACTTTTACTTCTGTTCCAACTTCTAAGTTTTGACAGAATCTAGCATTTCTTCCCCATGCTATACATGGAATGTAGTCTGATTTATTATATGCTCTATTTACTGCAAGAAGTAAATCTGAAATTTCACGTCCAAATGGTGTTTGTCTATATATTGGCTTTTTGCAAATGTAACCAACTAATACTACTTCATTTGTTATAGTATCTTTTTTTACCATTTCATTTTCTTCTACTTCTTCATTTTCTTCTACTTCTATAATATCCTTTGCAAAAACTGTTAGTATTAATCTATTTTTTTCATTTTCGTAGCTATTATAAGATCTAAATTGACCTTTTACTAATAACTTTTTTCCTTCTTGTAATGTATCTTCTTTAATTAGCCTTTCTGAAACAGTTATTGGAATAATATCACTATTTCCACTTAAACGTGGTATTTCTAAGTTAAATATATAGAAACTTTCCCCATAAATTTCATGGCTGAATCTTTTTTCTCCTGTAACTTTTCCAACTAATGTTAAATAGTTGTTTTCTAAATAATTTGTATTCAATTTCTTTTCCTCCTATTTTCATAATTTATCGATTGTATTTTTTTCCTTAACGCTTAACTTACATTTTCTATTATACACCCTTTTTTTGGTTTTGTCTACATAAAAAGTTAATTTTTTTCAAAAAAGTTAGATTTTTCCTATGTTTCATTCATTATGGGTATAGCTTCTATTGAAAAAATAATATAAATTATAAAAAATTCATATATTTTTAATTTATTTTCTTTCTTTATTTTTATTCTCTTTTCTCCGATTTCAATATCTTTCCCTTTTATATTTTTTAAATTTTTTTGTAAGTATATTAATATACTACTTTCTGTTATACTAGATATCGTTACTATTGCTTTTTGATTTAATCCATATGTTATAATATATGCTTTAAATTTTTTTATAAATCTCAATATTTGAGTATTTATATCTGTGTTTATAGCTATATACTTAGAATGCGAACATATACTTTCTATTAATAATATTTCTTCTTTAAATTCATCTAAAGAAGAATCCATAATTATCATTTCAAATCTAATATTTTTTATATTACTAATGCTCTTCTTTCCTATATGAATTAAATTAATATCATTTTTTGAATTTTTATTTAATATCTCTTTAATATTTTCAAAACTTTTATAATCTGAAATTATTCCAATAAAAATCATTTCTAACCTCTTATTTTCTTTATATTTTTATACTTCCCTATTTTTCCCAGTTTATACTAATTATTTTTAATTTGTGTGCCATTTAAATCAATTTTATAATTATCTTTATATATCAAATCTGATACTTTTACTATTTCAAATCCTTTTTCTTTTATATTTTTTATTAATAATTCTAATGAATCGGCTGTATGTTCTGTTCCATTATGGCTAAGTATTATATCTCCTGCTTGCATTCTATTCTCTATTCTATTCCACATTTCTTCTCCTGTTATACCAGTATAATCTAAAGTATCTAAACTCCATTGGATTGGTATATATCCATTTTCTTTTGCAGATTTTATCACTGTATTATTATATTCTCCATATGGTGCTCTATATAGTTTATTTTCTTTACCTGTTATTTTTTTTATTTTTTCATTTGCAGATTTAATTTCTTTTACATTATCTTCATAGCTTAAATTATTTACATGTTTATGTGTATCACTATGGTTTGCTATCTCATGCCCTGCATTAAATATTTTCTCTACTTCATCTGGATATTTATCTATCCACTCCCCTACCATAAAAAATGTAATTTTTACATTTTCCTTTTCCAATGTTTCTAATATGTTGTCAATATCATCTGCATTCCAAGCACAGTTCATAGTAAATGCAACCTTTTTTTCTTCAGTTTTAACATTATATATTGGTAGCAACCTCTCTCCAGTAGTCGATGTCTCTACTACTTCATCATTTTTATTTAATGTACTTGCAACAAAGAACAATAAAACAATTGTAAACACTGATATAAAATATGTTACTATTTTCTGTTTGTTAAATACTAAAAACATAAAAAACCTCCAAGTTCAAGCTACTTTAATTGTATGCTTGTTCTTGGAGAAAAATACTTACTTGTTGTTTTTTACTTTTATTTTTTATATTTGTATTCTTCCTAGTAGAAAATCTATAGCACTTATTTGTTTTATTCCATTATAATTATTAGTATCATAATCTAATGTTATTAAATATTTTTTGTAATGATTTGGTATTGTTTCTAATGGTTTTAATTCTCTTCTTAGCGTTTGTTCTTCTCTAACAGATAACGCAACTTGAATATAAATATACTCGTCACCAGTTTCCACTACAAAATCAACTTCGTTAGAATCATTTTTTCCTATATAAATTCTATAACCTTTTCTTTTTAACTCTAAAAATATTATATTTTCTAAAATATGTCCTAAATCTCTATTATAATTTTTCCCAAGTAAATATGTTCTCAGTCCTAAATCTGATAAATAATACTTTTCTTGTGTCTTTAATAACTGTTTACCTTTTATATCAAACCTATTTACTTTATACAATATATAACTTTCCAATAAACTACTTAAATATTCTTCTATTGTATGTACTGAATTTCTTCTTCCATTTGAAGCTAAAGTATCACTTATTTTTTTTGTAGATACATTTGAACCTATATTATCAAATAAAAACCTACATATACTCTCTAAAATCATTATATCATTTACTTTTTTTCTGTTTATTATATCTTTTATTATTACTGTACTATAAATACTATCTAGATACTCTATCTTTTCATTTGGATTCTCTAAGTTTATTAAATATGGAAATCCCCCATACATACTATATTCATTATATTTTTTTAGTTCGTCCACTTCACCGTAATAACTTATATATTCTTTAAATGATAAAGGTAATACATGTATTTGTATATATCTACCTGTTAAATGTGTAGCAAGTTCTCCTGATAACATATAAGAATTAGATCCTGTTATATATATATCTAAATATTCTCTTAAAAATAAACTGTCTATACATTTTTGAAATTCATTCACATTTTGTATTTCGTCTAAAAAAATATAATTCATACATTTTTTATCTGTATTCTTTATTATATAGTCATGTAATTTTTCATAATCCAATAATTCTTTATTATCGTTGTCTTCAAAGTTTATAGATATTATGTTTTTTTCTAACACTCCACTATCTATTAATTCTTTTTTAAATTCATTTAAAATTGTGGATTTTCCTGAGCGTCTTATTCCTGTCAAAACTTTTATTATTTTTTTATCTTTATATGAATTAAGTTTATTCATATAGTTTTCTCTATATATAATTTTTGATTTCACTTTCATCACCATATTTATTATAATACAACATTTTTATTTTGTCAATTTTTTGCTTTGAAGAATAGTGTAAAATGGTTTCGGAATAGAAAAAAAGAAAGTCCTTTGATATAATTAGTTTAACCAAAAAAAAACAATAT
>CALXAY010000051.1 GCA_944386415.1 uncultured Clostridia bacterium
CCTGCTACTGAATTTGGATTTGATTTTGATGAAATCTTTAAAATTTCCATTTTCTTTTGCCTCCTAAATTTTTATTTTTGTTGTTGCAACTTTTACAATTTGTATTTTACAATATTTGGAAATAAATGTAAATACCTTTCTGGAAATTTTTAGGAAATTTCATCGCAATATATTTTATTTTTCGACAAAAAATTTTTACAATCTAATTCTTTTTATCTCTTTTACTTTATTTGTATTATTATCTACATTAAAAATAACACCATTAAGCATTGCTTCTCCTCCAGCTATTCTATATCTTTCAGGAAGTGTAGTTTCAAACCTCTTTATAGATGCTAATATATCCATACCTATAACAGATTTTTTGGGTCCTGTCATACCTATATCTGTTATATATGCTGTTCCATGTTCTAATATGGTTTCGTCGGCTGTTTGTACATGTGTATGTGTTCCAAAAATTGCTGTTACTTTTCCATCTAAATAATATCCAAGTGCTATTTTTTCTGCTGTTGCTTCTGCATGAAAATCTATAACTATTATATCTGTTTTATATTTTATTTCTTCTATTATATCTTTTGCAATTAAAAATGGATTTTCTGATAATACATTTACATCTACTCTTCCTATTAAATTTATCACTGCAATTCTCTTATCTATACAATTATAGATATTATATCCTTTACCTGGAACACCTTTAGGATAGTTTGCTGGTCTTAATAATTTAGGATGGTCAATAAATTTAAAGATGTCTTTCTTTCCCCATGTATGATTTCCCATTGTTATTACATCTACATTTTCTTCTAATATATCTTTAAAATTCTTTTCTGTTATTCCCATTCCTTCTCCTGCATTTTCACCATTTACTATTACAAAATCAATTTTTTCTTCTTCTCTTATTTTAGTAAGCTCTGTTTTTAATTTTTTTACTCCCACAGAACCTACTAAATCTCCTATTGCTAATATTTTCATATAAATATCCTTCTTTCTAAACAAAATTACCTTTAATATAATACTATAAATATCAAAAATAATCAAACATTTAATCAAATTTAATCCCTTTATATTTTTGAATATATTTATATTTTATGATATAATTAATAGTAGGCTACATGTTGTAGAAAGGAGAAATTATGTAGCACCTTGTTTTTCTTATAGCTATTGCTAATCTCCAAAAAAGATACCTATTTATGAATGTCTTAGGAGTATATATGTTAAAGTGCGTTTTGCGTGAACCTATTAATCATGACAAAATAAAAAGCTATTCCGGTCCTGACGTTGTCTACTATTTCCATGATGATTCTATAAATGTCATGTATATGCTAGCAATGGATGACAAAGGTACTCATTATCCATTCACTACTCTTATGGACGAAAATGGGTACAATGTTACATTCGAGGAGTGGAATAAAGCTAGAAAAAGCTAACTATCACTCTTTCTGATTTCATCATATAGTAATAAAAATAGGTATCTTCCCTTTGGTTAACAACCAAGGGGTCTTTTAAAATTTAAAAAGATAAAAGAGAGGTTAATTCTAAATGCTTAACCCCTCTTTTATTTATTTTGCGTAGTCTACTACTCTTGTTTCTCTAATAATATTTACTTTAATTTGTCCTGGATAATCCATTTCGCTTTCTACCTTTTTAGCAACATCTCTTGCAAGAATTGTCATTTTGTCATCAGATATTTTTTCTGGTTTAACGATTATTCTTATTTCACGACCTGCTTGAATAGCAAAAGATTTTTCAACTCCATCAAATGAATCAGCAATTTCTTCAAGATTTTGCAATCTTTTAATATATGCTTCTAGAGTTTCTCTTCTTGCTCCTGGTCTTGAAGCTGATATTGCATCTGCAGCTTGTACTAAAACTGCTTCTAAGCTTAAAGGTTCGACATCTCCATGATGTGCCTCAACTGCATTTATAACAAGTGGATTTTCTTTATATTTCTTAAGAATTTCAACACCTATTTCTACGTGTGTTCCTTCCATATCATGGTCTAAAGCTTTTCCTAAGTCATGTAATAATCCTGCTCTTCTTGCAAGTTTAGTATCTAATCCTAACTCATCTGCCATTATTCTTGCTAAGTTTGATACTTCAATTGAGTGGTTTAGTACGTTTTGACCATAACTTGTTCTGTATTTCAATTTACCAATTAATTTTACTATATCTGGATGAAGTCCAATAACACCTGTTTCTAGAACTGCTCTTTCTCCTTCTTCCTTAATAGTATTTTCAACTTCTTCTTTGGCCTTTTCTACCATTTCCTCAATCTTAGCAGGATGAATTCTTCCATCATCAATTAATTTTTCTAAAGCAATTTTAGCAACCTCTCTTCTTAATGGATCAAATCCTGATAATACTACTGCCTCCGGTGTATCATCAATTATTAAATCAATTCCTGTTAATGTTTCTAAGGCTTTTATGTTTCTTCCTTCTCTTCCTATAATTCTTCCTTTCATTTCATCATTTGGAAGAGCTACAATTGATACTGTAGTTTCTTGAGAATGGTCTGCAGCACATTTTTGTATAGCATAACAAAGCATTTCCTTTGCATCTTTATTTACTGTTTCTTTAGCTTTTTGATCTTGTTCTCTAATCAATGCCGCTTTTTCTGCAACTAATTCCTTTTCTATTTCAGATAATAACCTTTGTTTTGCCTCTTCTTTAGTTAATGATGCAATTTTTTGAAGTTCTATCATTTCTTGATTTCGTAAATTTTCTAATTCTTCTTTTTGTACTTCTAAACTTTGTATTTGACTTTCTAAATCTTTTTCTCTTTTTTCAAAATTATCTGCACGTTTTTCTAAATTTTCCTCTTTTTGAATTAATCTTGCTTCTTGTTTTTGTACTTCGCCTCTTCTTTCTTTAATCTCTTGGTCTAATTCCTTACGATTAGCCATAATTTCTTCTTTAGCTTTAAAAATTTCTTCCTTTTTCAAATTTTCAGCTTCTATTTTCGCTAAATCTACTAATCTTTTTGCTTCATTTTCTGCACCTTGAATTTTAGACTCTGCAATTTTTTTTCTAAATACCATTCCTATTGGTATACCAATTGCAAGTGAGATTAAGACAGAAGCGATTACGATTACGATTTCCATAATCAATACACCTCTTTCTTATTTAATTTTCAATGTTCGAATAAAATATATAAACCTTTTATTTCTTTAATATATTTTTTCCTACTATTATATTTTAACTTTATTCTTATAAACTGTCAAGTAATTTTATAAAAATTAAGAAAGAGTTACATAATTATTTTTCCGTTTGGATTTGAATATCCTTTCCATTAGAAATTACTTCAATCGTCCCATTTAAATCTGTTCTATAAATCTTACTTCCAATGTTTTGTAACTTATTTAAAGTTTCTTCTGTGGGAAGTCCGTAAGAGTTTCCTTTCCCTGCCATTATTATACTATATTTTGGTTTTGTTTCATTTAAAAATTCAGTTGAACTACTAGTATTTGAACCATGATGCCCCACTTTTAATAAATCAACCTTTGGCCAATCTCTTGTTTTTTCGTTATCTTCTTCACTATCTCCCATAAATAAAAATCTATTACTTCCATATTTCATAAGTAATGTTATTGAAGAAAGATTTAAATTATCCTCATCTAAAATACTATCTGTCATAACTTCTAAATTAGCATCTCCTAACGTAAATATGTCTCCTTTTTTAGGAGAATATACTGTTAATCCTTTATTACTTATAGCATCTACTACATTCTCGAAAGTTTTAGTTGTGGTCTCTATTTGTGGCATATATATTTTATCTATCTTAATATCACTATTTATTACATCATCTAAACCACCTATATGGTCTTCATGTGGGTGTGTTCCTATTACATAATCTAGCTTAGTTATACCTTTTTCCTTAATAAATTTTACAATATCTTCTCCATCTTCATTATTTCCAGCATCTATAAGCATTGAAGAATCGTCATTTTGAATTAATATACTATCTGCTTGTCCTACATCTATAAAATATATATGTAAATTTCCATCAACTGGCATTGAAGTTGTAACTGCATCTTGTTTTGAAATTACTGTATTAGTATCATTTTCTGCATTTAAGAGTTCATTTATATTTTCACTATTTATGCCAAATATTCCCACTACCATAAAAACTACAATTCCAATTATACTTCCTATTAACTTTTGTCTTCCCTTCTTTCCTTTTCTCATTTGTTTTGCCCCCTATATTTTACTTAAAACTTTTTATTTTAATTTTTCCATAATTTTTGCATTTTGTCTTTTATTCTATTTTTAGTTTCTAATGTTTTTTCTTTATTTAATGTATATTTACCATTTATTTTATCTAATATATCTCCTTCTTTTACATTTTCAGGTAAATTTTCTTTTTTTACATCTATCATTTTTCCAGTATTTCTATTTTCTAATACTGCAAAATCTCCTTCAAATCTATCTATTGTAAATTCTTCTATTGCATTTAATTTCTTAGCAAGTTCTACTTCATCATTTGATAAATTATCTCCTTTATCTTCTACATCTACCTTACTTTTTTGAATTGCACTTTCTAAAGTTTCTTTAATTGCATCACTAAGATTTTCAAAAATATCCATACTTACTCCTTTCCTTCACCTTTGTACTTCTTTTTAATATCATAAATTAATAAAAAAATCAAATGAGAAAAAGAGGGACGGAGGTTTTTGTTTCATTTTTATAAAAAGTAAAATGGAACAAAAACCTCCGTCCCTAAAATTCTCATTATTCTACTACTTCTACATCTATATCTAGTTTCTCACCATTTATATTTGTTGTCACGTATTCTTCTCTATCTTCATGATAAACAATTTTATTAGCTAATGTATCATGTTTTATTAGTTCTTCATTTTTTCTAATCACTTCTTCTAGTTCAGAATTTCCTGCTACATATAGATTAATTCTATCTAGCACTTCAAAACCTTTTTCTTTTCTCATATTTTGTACTTTAGATAGAACTTCACGTACATATCCTTCTTCTCTTAATTCATCACTTATATTTGTATCTAATACAACACCAAGTTCTCCTTCACCACTAAATGCAAAACCTTCTTTTCCTTGCATTGTTACTAGTAGATTTTCTGAGTTTAGTCCAATCTCAGTATCATCTATTTCAATATACTCTGTATCTCCATTTTTTACCTTATTTGCTAAATCCATTTGATTTAACTTACTAATTTCTTCTCTTATTCTAGGAATTAATTTTCCATATTCTTTTCCGAGTACAGGTAAATTTGGTTTTATTTCAAAGTCAACATACTCACTCATTTCTGCACCAAATTTTATGTTTTTAACATTTAGTTCATCTTTTACAATGTCTTCATAGTATTTTGGAAGTGTATCTATTGAAATTAACATTTCTGATAATGGTTGTCTATTTTTAATATTTACAGAGTTTCTGCTACTACGTCCTAATTTTACTAGCTTATACGCTAAACTCATTTCTTCTTCTAATTTTTTATCAATTTCAGTTTCATTTACCTCTGGCCATAAGCTTAAATGTACACTTTCTGGGGCTTCTTTATCTAAACCTACTACTAAGTTCTGATAAATTTCGTCTGTCACAAATGGTGTAAATGGTGCTGCTATTTTTATTAATGTTGTTAACACTCTATATAAAGTCACATATGCTCCTATTTTTTCATCATTTAATTCTTGAGCCCAAAATCTTTCTCTATTTCTACGTACATACCAATTAGATAATTGATCTGTAAAGTCTTCAATTAATAATGCTGCTCCTGTTATATCATATTTATCTAGTTTTTTAGCAACTTCTTTTACTAAAGTATTTAATTTAGAAATTATCCATTTATCCATTACATTTGTTAATTTATAATCTTTATATTCTAATGGATTAAATTTATCTATTTCTGCATATAAAACATAGAATGAATATACATTCCATAATGTGCTTAAAAACCCTCTTGCTGTTTCTTGTACATTTTTTATTCCTAATCTTTTTGGAAGCCATGGGCTACTGCTTGTATAGAAGTGCCATCTTGTTGCGTCTGCTCCAACTGTATCTAAAAGGACTATTGGGTCTACACCATTTTTCTTTGATTTAGACATTTTTTGTCCATGCTCATCTAGTACATGTCCCAATACTATACAGTTTTTAAATGGTGATGTTCCAAAAATACAAGTTCCAACTGCCATTAATGTATAAAACCATCCTCTTGTTTGGTCTACTGCTTCTGAAATAAAGTCTGCTGGGAAGTTATTATCAAACTTATCTTTGTTTTCAAATGGATAATGCCATTGTGCAAAAGGCATTGAACCTGAATCAAACCAACAGTCAATAACTTCTTTTGCTCTTTTCATCTTCTTTCCACATTTAGGACATTTCAAATATACATCATCAATATATGGCTTATGAAGTTCTATATCATCAGGACAATCTATTGCTTTTTCTTTTAATTCTTCAATTGAACCAATACATTCCCTATGACCACATTTTTCATCTTCGCATGTCCATATTGGAAGTGGTGTTCCCCAATATCTGTCTCTTGAAATTCCCCAATCAATTACATTCTCTAGGAATTTCCCAAATCTTCCTGTTTTTATTGTTTCTGGATACCAATTTACTTTGCTATTATTTTCAACTAGTTCATCTCTTAGTTTGCTCATTGCAACAAACCAACTTTCTTTTGGATAATAAAGAAGTGGTGTATCACATCTCCAACAATGTGGATAAGAGTGAACATGTTTCTCTTTACTAAATAATTTATTTCTTTCTTTTAACCATTTACAGATATCTTCATTACAATCTCTAACAAATCTTCCCGCCCATGGTTCTACTTCGGGTACAAAGTTTCCTGATTTATCTACTAAATTTACAAATGTTATTCCATTTTGTTTTGCAACTATACTGTCATCTTCACCATATGCTGGAGCTATATGAACTATTCCTGTACCATCTGTTAAAGTAACGTAGTCTCCATGAATTACAACAAAAGCTTTTCCATCTACTTTTGCAAATGGTATTAATTGTTCATATTTTGTTCCAAGTAATTCTTCACCTTTAAATGTTTTAACTAATTCATATGGTGTTTCTCTTAAAACTCCATCGATTAAGTCTTTTGCTAAAATATAATTCTCATATTTAGGTTCATCATCTGTCCCTACATTTGCTTTCACTTCTGCATATTCATATGATTTATTTACAGCAAGTGCTAGATTAGATGGAAGAGTCCAAGGTGTTGTGGTCCATGCTAATATATAAGTATCTTCTTTATCTAATACTTTAAATTTAGCAATACATGTTAAATCTTTTACATCTTTATATCCGCTGTGCTACTTCATGTGAAGATAGTGCTGTTCCACATCTTGGGCAATATGGCATAACTTTATGACCTTCATACAAAAGACCTTTTTCCCACATTTGTTTTAAAGCCCACCATACTGATTCTATATATTCATTATGGTATGTTACATATGGATGCTCCATATCTACCCAGAAACCAACTTTGTTTGTCATTTCTTCCCACATATGAACATATGTAAATACACTCTCTTTACATTTTTTCACGAAATTTTCTACCCCATATTCTTCTATTTGCTCTTTACCTGAAATTCCTAAAGATTTTTCTATTTCAAGTTCAACAGGAAGCCCATGTGTATCCCAACCAGCTTTTCTAATTACTTTATATCCTCTCATTACTTTGTATCTTGGAATAATATCTTTCATTACCCTTGTTTCTATGTGACCTACATGTGGCTTTCCATTTGCTGTTGGTGGTCCATCAAAAAATGTAAAATATTCTTTTCCTTCATTCATCGCAAAATTTTTCTTTACAACGTCATTTTTTTTCCAGCTTTCTGCTACTCTTCTTTCCATACTAACAAAACCATCTTTAAGTTCTACTTTTTTATACATAATACTCCTCCTTTTAATATATATAAATTTAAAAATAAAAAATTAATAACAAATAAAAAAGAGTTTTTTCAAATCCATTAGGACGAAAAAACTCCGCGGTACCACCTAAAGTTAGTAAATTTATTAAAAATACAATCCACTCTCTTAATTACCTTTAACGCAGGATTACGACCAAACTTACTTTTATTTCAGTATAGCAACAACTAAGGTGATAACAAATAATTTTTACTTACCAATCTCTCACCAAACGATTAGCTCTCTTAAAGATATTATATTATTTATCTTGTCCTTGTTACAGTTTTTTTACATATATGCAACTATTATATCATCTTTTTTCCATTTTGCAAGCATTTTTTATAAATTTTACTAAACAGCAAATAAACTTCCGTCTATGCTATTTTTCCATTCTTCTAATTTTTCTATTCTATTGGCTGCTTCCGAATCATTTGCACCTAACACTTGTAAGATTTGTTTAAATTCTATATGGTTTACATCATTCTTTAAATCTATTGCATAGATTTTATTAAAATTTAAGCTTATATTTTCTTCCATTTCATCAAATCTTTTCGATATGCTTTTATCCATTGTATCTAATACATCTATTAATTCAAGTCTATCTTTTTTTCTCGTTTTTATTAAATTATTAATATTTTGCGTATTTTCATTGGTTTCTTTTTCTAAGTTAATTATCCTCTCTGTATTTTCTTTTGTTGCCTTTTCTAAGCTACTTATTCTTTCTGTATTTTCTTTTGTTGCCTTTTCTAAGCTACTTATCCTTTCTGTATTTTCTTTTGTTGCCTTTTCTAAGCTACTTATTCTTTCTGTATTTTCTTTTGTTGCCTTTTCTAAGCT
>CALXAY010000052.1 GCA_944386415.1 uncultured Clostridia bacterium
ACAAAAAATATCATCCTAGAGAGGATGATATTTATATCCATCTGTTCAATTTAGTTCGAATAGAAACGTTATTGGTACCGATGGTGGGACTCGAACCCACATGGTTTCCCGCTGGATTTTGAGTCCAGTGCGTCTACCAATTCCGCCACATCGGCATATAAAGAGTTTGCTTATTGGCAAACATCTTTATTTTTTATACTTAAATATATTAACATATATTTTATTTATTGTCTAGTTTTTTTCACTATCAAACTCAAAAACATTAACTGTCTTTATTTCTACCTTAGAAAAATCATCATGTTTGTTTTCAAATTTTACGATTTTAAAAGAAGATTTATTTTTTAATGTTAAATTTAATCTTGAAACATCTACCAATATATTCGTTGACAAATCTTGTCCAACAGGTAATGTTTTATTTTGATTATCAAAGAAAATACAATTAGTATAGCTTACAATATTAGTTCCTTCTTTTAAATTTATTTTATAGAAATTTATTTTACTATTTTCCTCTTTTATTGCCTTATTTATTTCGTTTTCTGGGTTTATATCAAATACATTAATTTTTCTATCATCTATTTTATCATCAATAATTGCTTTATAAACAGGTACATCTTCTGGTATAACAATTTTTGTCAATGCTGTTTTTATATTTGATATTACATTTTCTAAAGACATCTTAAATCCTATTTGTTTAGTATTTTTACTGATTTCTAATATATTAAATTTATCTTTTGGAAGTTCTCTATGTTTTTTATTATTAATTTTTGATACTTTTGTAGAATCTTGAAGCATTCCTCCAAATATATCAAATTCTTCTTTTTCAGAAAGAATTTTTTCCTCGACAGCTTCCTTTTTTATATCCTTTAATGCATTTTCTATATCTTTTGGTTGAAAATCATTCATTTTAATTTTATTAAGCAATGGTAAAATCTCTGTTGTTGTTATATATATACTATCTGTTTCTTCCTTGCTTAAATTCTTTCTTTGCATTTTATCTATTGTTTTTCCAAGTTTTTCTAGGTCATTTTCATAATCGAATGTTTTTGTTATTTTCTTTATTATATTTACTACTTCTTCTTCTCCTTCTGGAAGTGAACTCATTTCGTCCTTATTACTGTATTTCCAAAATTCAAATATACTCTTTTTATGACTGTCTATTTCTGCAATATATGCTGTAGCATTTTCTATTTTCTTCTGCATGTTTTTATTTTTTAATTTCAAACTATTAATATCCATCATGATATTTTTTAGTTCAGTTTCTTTTCCATCTATTTCTTTATATAATGCTACTAATTCTTCAATATTATAATTTTCTTTCTTTGTCTTCCTTCTTTTTGGAAGTTCTTCCATATCTTCTTCGTCTTCAATATTATTATTTTCAATTTCCTCTGCTTTAGGCTTATTTTTATTTTTCTTTTTACTATATTTAAAATAATATTTAAATTTTCCAAAAAAAGTTTTCTTACATTCTAAAAATGTAGATATTTGTTTTTCTTTTGCTAAATATTCTATTTCTTGAGAAGCTATTTCTACTTTTAATTCTTGAAGTCTTTTACTATTTTTAGTAATCAATTCTTCTGCTTCTGTTTCTTTATCTACTCCTAATAAATACTCACTATTTATCCATTCTATGATATTTCCATACTCTATTTTTCTATCTTCTATAAAAAACTCTATTTCACCACTTTTTCCAATATTAGTTTTAAATTCAAAATAATGTGGTACTTCTGTTTGTAATATAAACATAGCTTTTAATAATTTATAAAAATCATTTGCTTCTTCTTTACTTTCTAGTTTTATTCTATATGGACTTTTTATTTTTTGATATACTTCTGTTTCTCCAATTATTTGTATACTTAAACTATCATTTTTATCAAATACTTCATATATTAATGGCCAATCTTTTGTAAATAGCCATAAATAATTTTCCACATCTTCAAATTCTGATTTTTTAAAAAATTCACTTGTATATTCTACATTTCTAATTGGCACAAATATTTTTCCTGTTCTCCTTTTTTCTAATTGTTTTCTTAACAAATAGAAAAATGTTGAATAATCAGAATCTTCTGTTGGAACTAACATAAAATACCTATCTGTATTTTCTGAGTAATATATTTGCCATAAATAATTATTTTCATATTTTACTTTAAATGGTATTTTTTTATTCAAATTTGTTTGTTCTTCTTCTACTTTTTCTACATCTTCTATATTAAAATTATTTAACATGTTCAAGAAAGTAGTATGTTTTAATATATTTTCCTCTGACTCGCTATCTAAATAATCCGCAAGAGGACTTGCTTTTTTATATTTTTCTTCAATTTCGTCCATTCTATTAGTTGGAGAAAGTAATATTTGAATATCTTTTATTGGTACATACCTATATTGTCTATATTGTTTTTCATCATAGAATTTAGGGATTCTAAATTCTAATGGCTTATATTGTTTTATGCTTTTTGGAATTTTATCTAAATCCAACCCTAAATATTCTAATTTTTCTTTTATTGTTTCACTTTTTTCTACTGTTTTTTTAGGCACAGTTTTTTCTCCCTTCTTTTTATTTTATGATTTCATAAAAATTCTTAAACTCATATCCCTGATTTCTTAAGTTATTAATTATTTGTGGTAACGCATCTGCTGTTACACTCTTTAACGGTGAATCATGCATAAGTATTACTATACTATTTTTATTTTCTGTTGTCTCATTCAATCTTTGAATTTCAAAATCAACAGATAAGTCATTTGTTTCTGCATCCCCATTTAATGCGTTCCAATCTACATGAACAATATTATTTTGCATAAGTAGGTCTTTTGCTTGCATCTTTAAATCTGCGTAAGGTCCCCCTGCAAGCCCTCCTGGAAATCTAAATAAATGTGAATTATACTCATTTTCTCCTATTGCTTTTCTTATTTCTTCATTACAACTTTTATATTCGTCTAAAACTGATTGTGGGGAACTATAAATTTTAGAATATACATGTGAATATCCATGGTTTGCTATAAAATGCCCTTCATCATACATTCTTTTTACTAATTCTGGTTTTTTTTCTACATTTGAACCTAATACAAAAAATGTAGCTTTTATATTCTCTTGCTTTAATACATCTAGTATTTTAGCTGTAACTGTAGACGGTCCATCATCAAACGTTAAAAATGCTTGTTTTATTTCTGAATGATAAATATTTTCTATGTTTTGTTTTCCTTTATCAGTTAATTTTGGAAGTTTTGCTTGGCGTTCTCTTTCTTTTTCTTCTTGTCTTTTTTCTTCTTGATTTTTTAAACTTATTATTTGTGCTTCATATCCTTTATATACATTATAACTTTTTATAACTTTTACTATATTTACTGTTACAAGAGCAATTAGGATAATAGACAATAAAATAAGAAATATGATTATTTTTTTGTTATATTTTTTATTTATATCCACTTTATAAGTTTCTAATTGTAACTCGTCCCTTACCACTTTTATTACCTCTTATTCTTATACTTATATGTTCGTTATTTTACTTTTTCATTAAATTTTTTATAAACTCTACTTCTTCTTCAGTATTTAATCTCATAAATATTGGTTCTCCTTTTTCAATTACTTTTATTTCATTTAATTTATCATATTGTTTTAGAGAATCCCATGTCATTAATTTTTTGTCTTTCACACCTATCTGACGTAATATATTCTCTGCTGTATCATTCATAAACGGCTTTATCAATATTGCAATTTTTCTTAAATTTTCTATTAAATGATACATTACTGACATTAATTTTTCTTTGCTTTCTTCTTTTGCTAAAACCCAAGGCATTGTCTCATCTATATATTTATTTGTTCTTGAAATTAATGTCCATATTTCTTGCAAAGAATTTGCAATCTCATAATTTTCTATTTTTTCTTCAAATGTATCTATTTGTTTTGTACAAATTTCTTCTAATTCTTTATCTACATCATTTGGTGTTCCATTATAAGTTGGTATTCTACCTTCAAAATATTTATTTACCATTGATACCGTTCTATTTAACAAGTTACTTAAGTCATTGCATAAATCAAAGTTATATCTTTCCACAAAACTTTCTGGTGAAAATATTGCATCTTGTGTAATTGGCATCTCTCTTAATAAAAAATACCTAACACTATCTAATCCATATCTTTCAACTAACTCATCTGGATAAATTACATTTCCTTTTGATTTAGACATTTTACCGGTCTTTCATTGTAACCCAGTTGTGAACTAGTATTGTCTTTGGAAGTGGTAAATCTAATGCCATTAAAAATATAGGCCAATATATTAAATGGAATCTTGCTATATCTTTTCCAACTATTTGTAAATCTGCTGGCCAATATCTTTTAAACAAAGTATCATCCAAGCTTCCATATCCTAATGCCGTTATATAATTTGTTAAAGCATCTAACCACACATATATTACATGTTTTGGATCTTTTAATACTTTAATTCCCCAATCAAAAGTTGTCCTTGTTACACATAAATCTTCTAGTCCTGGTTTTATAAAATTATTTATCATTTCGTTTTTTCTAAATTCCGGTTTTATAAAATTTGGGTGTTCTTCATAATACTTTAAAAGCTTATTTGCATATTTTTTCATATTAAAGAAATATGCTTCCTCTTTCATAAGTTTTACTTCTCTTCCACAATCTGGACACTTTCCATCTACTAGTTGTGTTTCTGTAAAATAGCTTTCACAAGGTACACAATACCATCCTTCATATTCTCCTTTATAGATATCTCCTTGTTCCATAAACCTATCAAAGATTTTTTGGACAACTTTTTCGTGTCTTTCATCTGTAGTTCTTATAAAATCATCATATTCTATTTTCATCGTAGCCCATAATTCTTTTGCCATAGTTGCCATATAATCTACATATTCTTGAGGTGTTTTTCCTTGTTCCTTTGCTTTTTCTTCAATCTTCTGTCCATGTTCATCTGTTCCTGTTAGCATATATGCATCTTCACCTTTTAATAAATGAAGTCTTTTTATACTATCTGCTAAGACTGTTGTATAAGCTGTCCCTATATGAAATCTTCCACTTGGGTAATAAATTGGTGTTGTTACATAAAATTTATCTGACACAAAATCATCTCCTTTTTATCCTTAAATATCTTATCACGTTTTGCTTAAAATAGCAATAAGCAAGAGAAAATCTTATAAAGATATCTCTTGCTTACTTTCATCTTTTGTAACTCCTTATTTCATAATTTGTGTCATAAAATAAAACACAAATAGATATATGCTAGCTAGTATAAGTCCAACCATCGATGTGATGGTATTTGGCAATACTATTGTTGGTATAGCAACTATCAATATAGGAATTACATAAACTTTGAGAATCACTTTTTCAAGTTTTTCCAAAGTTGTTCCTTTGACCTCGAAAAATTTTTCCATGTCTAATCCTTTCTAGACGAGGTTTTATAAAAAATATTTTCTAGTATAACCCCTTAAATTGATATTGTCAATAGTTAATATTAAAAATATTGAAGTAGTAACTAAATTTTTACTACTTCAACATTTAAATCTAAAATTTAACTTATATTACTTAATCATGTTGAACTCCTGATTGTGAATGTGCACAATAGTAATGTGTTGAACTTGATCTATTATTTGAATGTTGACAATAATAATGACTGCTATAATATCCATGTGTACAATCATATCTTGTTGAATAACTTACTTTTCCCTCTCCTCCACATGTTGAACAAGAAATAGTATTATGATAAGGTTCTGAGCCACTTGAATAACCGCAACGACAATACATATGAGAGCCCGAAGCTCCACAAGTATCACAACTCCATTCAGGTCCTCCACAAGTTCCAAATTCTCCACATCCTGGACAATTCTTTGGCCAAGTAATAGTTGAATCTATTGTTCCCGTACATGATCTTCTACCATCTCCACCACAAGTACTACATGATCTTGTTCCAGAACTTGTGTATCCTCCAGAACAGTGTTTTGGTGTGCATGCATTTGTTCTTCCTGAACAATACGTTCTTACATTTCCTTTACTTGTTGTTTCTGCTGTTACTTTTCCTGATTGTATTCCTACATAGTAGTAGTAATTTGTATACATATTTAATCCACTTGCTGTTAACGTTACTTTTGTTCCTGCTACTTTTGTTGTACTTGCTTTTGCTGTATATGGTCCATTTTTATTTGTACTTACATATAACGTATATGTTATATCTCTTCCTGCTTTATCTTGTACTACTGCATCTACTGTTATTGAACTTGTTGTCTTACTCTTAAATGTCATTGTTGGTGGATCTAATTTATCTGGTTCTGTCTTTTGTGGTTTTTTTACTGTCTCTACCTCATTTCCTGCATTATCTTCTGCTTTTATTACTATATCATAATTTGTATCTGGCTCTAATCCTTCAAATGTATAGTTTGGATCTTTTTGTGGTACACTTGGCTCCCACGTTACTCCTCCATCATTACTAAAATAGTATCCGTTTATTCCACTACATGCATCTTCATCTGTCTTCTCTGCATCTACTGTACCACCTGTTACTGTTATCTCATTTATTCCTACTTCTGATACTGTTACACTAAATGAGTTTGGTGGTAATCTATCTATATTTTCTACATTTGCTGTTGCATATTCACTTTCTCTTAATCCACTCCATAATCTTGCAAATACTACATCATTATGTTCTAATGTTATTCCTTTAGCTTCATCATAATCTTCCCAATTTTCTCCATCATCTAATGAATATTGTAATGTAAATCCTTCTATTCCTGTTTCTATTTTTAGTACTACTGGTTTATTTGTTGGTGTATTTGGAGTTATTGTAAATTTTACATTCTCTGCTAAACTTGGTGGTGCATCTACATAATCATCTAATAGGCCTTCTATTATATGTTCTGGCTCTTTTGTTGTTACTGTTCCTGTATATCTATCTACATCATCCGGATCTTCTATTACTCCTTTATCTATTAGTTCTCCTATTATATCATCTAGGATTACATCTCTATTTCCACCTTCTGCTTCTATTATTGCTTGATTTATCTTTTCTTCCCATTGTGCTATTTCCATTTCTTCTTTTGAGTTTTTTGCTTGATCTATTACTGAATTATCTCCTACCATTACAGATACTGAAAATCCAGCCATTATTAATAAAACTACAATCGTTATAACTAACGCTATTAACGTTATTCCTTTTTCATTATTTCTTTTATTCATCTTTTTTCCCCCTTATTTTATCTTTTTGTTATTGTAAAGTCATATGCATTTGCATAATCAAATGTTGAACTTACATTTAATGCAGTACTTTCTCCTGGTTGTAATTCTTTTATATATGCTACTACTGTTGTCATCTCATTTCTATCCTTATCTACTACTGTAATATCTACTGCATATCCTCCTTTTGCTGTACTTGAATTATTTGTTATCGTTCCTAATAATACAGTCATATTATCTTTTTCTGTTAATTGAAAATCACTTATCTCTAATCCGTCAAAAATTTTCGTTTCATGTAAACTACTACTTGAATTTATTCTTGTTCCATCTTCTAATACATCTACAAACTCTTCTTCTGCTATTGGTTCTTCTGTAGTATTTATATTTTCTACATCATTTGCCTTTCTATACCTTATCACTAACATTACTACCATTGCTATTACAACTATTAATATTAATACTCCTATTCCTATTTTTTCATTTTTAGTCATTTAAAATTCCTCCCTTTTATTAAATATTTCTATATAAATATTATATATTACACTTATTTTTATTTCAATTACAAATATATTACATTTTATTACAGTTATATTACATAAAAATAAGATAGAAATTTTAATATTTCTACCTTATTTTTTACTTTTATTTTTTAATCATGTTGTACTCCTGATTGTGAATGTGCACAATAGTAATGTGTTGAACTTGATCTATTATTTGAATGTTGACAATAATAATGGCTACTATAGTATCCATGTGTACAATCATATCTTGTTGAATAACTTACTTTTCCATCTCCTCCACATGTTGAACAAGAAATAGTATTATGATAAGGTTCTGAGCCACTTGAATAACCGCAACTACAATACATATGAGAACCAGAAGCTCCACAAGTATCACAACTCCATATAGGTCCTCCACAGGATCCAAATTTTCCACATCCCGGACAATTCTTTGGCCAACCAATAGTTGAATCTATTGTTCCCGTACATGATCTTCTTCCATCTCCTCCACAAGTACTACATGATCTTGTTCCAGAACTTGTATATCCTCCAGAACAGTACTTTGGTGTGCATGCATTTGTTCTTCCTGAACAATATGTTCTTACATTTCCTTTGCTTGTTGTTTCTGCTGTTACCTTTCCTGATTGTATTCCTACATAGTAGTAGTAATTTGTATACATATTTAATCCACTTGCTGTTAATGTTACTTTCGTTCCTGCTACTTTTGTTGTACTTGCTTTTGCTGTATATGGTCCATTTTTATTTGTACTTACATATAACGTATATGTTATATCTCTTCCTGCTTTATCTTGTACTACTGCATCTACTGTTATTGAACTTGTTGTCTTACTCTTAAA
>CALXAY010000053.1 GCA_944386415.1 uncultured Clostridia bacterium
TTTAGTTTAGCTACAAATGGATTAGATAATCCAATGAAAATAAAAGAAGTAAAAAGAGATATAGCTAAAATAAATACTGTATTAACAGAAAGAAAAATAGCTGAAAGTAAAAAAGCATAAGTAAGGAAATAAAATTCCTTGATATTAATGAAAGGAGAAATCTAAATGGAAGAAAGAAATCTTCGTAAAGTTATGATAGGAACTGTATTATCAAACAAAATGGACAAAACAGTTGTAGTAGCTGTTGAAACAAGTGTAAGTCATAAAAAATATGGTAAAACAGTTAAAAGAACTTATAAATTAAAAGCACATGATGAAGAAAATACTTGCCAAATAGGAGATAAAGTAAAAGTAATGGAAACAAGACCACTTTCTAAAGATAAAAGATGGAGAGTAGTTGAAGTTGTAGAAAAAGCAATTCTAAAATAAGAAAGGAGGAACCATAAATGATACAACAACAAACAAGATTAAAAGTAGCAGATAATACAGGTGCAAGAGAGCTTATGTGCATCAGATGTTTAGGTGGTTCATATAGAAAAACATCTAATATAGGTGATGTAATAGTTGCTTCTGTTAAATCAGCAACACCAGGAGGAGTTGTTAAAAAAGGTGATGTTGTAAAAGCTGTTATAGTTAGATCTAAAAGCGGTTTAAGAAGAGCAGATGGTTCATATATAAAATTTGATGAAAATGCAGCAGTAATAATCAAAGAAGACGGAACACCAAAAGGAACACGTATCTTCGGACCTGTTGCAAGAGAACTAAGAGAAAAGGACTATATGAAAATTCTTTCATTAGCTCCAGAAGTTCTTTAAGCCGTTAGTGAGAAATATCTTTGATATTTCGAACTTTACGGATTAAAGATGCAAAATTGCGTAGCAATTTTGTATACATATATATTATATGTGTAGCAATTTTGTATATCTTAAAATAATAGAAAAATATTAAATATAAAAAATCTAAGAAAAGGAGGCAAACTCTAAATGAAGATAAAAAAAGGAGACAACGTAGAAGTTTTATCAGGAAATGATAAAGGGAAAAAAGGAGAAGTACTAGAAGTACTACCTAAAGAAGAAAAAGTTGTTGTAAAAGGCGTAAATGTTAGAAAGAAACATATAAAAGCAAGACGTCAAGGACAAGAATCTGGAATTATACCAGTAGAATGTGCTATACCAGTATCAAAAGTAAATGTTGTATGTCCTAAATGTGGAAAAACAACAAAAGTTGGATATAGTGTAGAAAAAGATCAAAAAATTCGTGTTTGTAAAAAATGTGGAGCAAAATTAAAATAGAAAGGAGGATAGTGCATAATGGAAAAATTAAGAGAACAATATGTAAAAGAAGTAGTACCAGCATTAATGAAAAAGTTCGAATATAAATCAGTTATGCAAGTTCCAAAACTAGATAAAATAGTAATAAATATTGGATTAGGAGATTTAAAAGAAAATCCTAAAGCGTTAGAAAATGCAATTAAAGATTTGACTCAAATTACAGGTCAAAAACCAGTAATAACAAAGGCTAAAAAATCAATCGCAGCATTTAAATTAAGAGAAGGAGTTAACATTGGATGTAAAGTAACACTAAGAAGAGATAAAATGTATGACTTTGTATATAAATTATTCAATGTAGCACTTCCTAGAGTAAGAGACTTCAGAGGAGTTTCAGAGCATTCTTTTGATGGAAGAGGAAATTACTCAATGGGAATTAAAGAACAATTAATATTCCCAGAAATCGAATATGATAAAGTAGACAAAATAAGAGGAATGGATGTTATATTTGTAACAACAGCTGAAACAGACGAAGAAGCTAAAGAATTATTAACACTTCTAGGAATGCCTTTTAAAACAAAGAAATCAAAATAATAGAAGTTTAAAAATACTGAATTAGTCAAAGGAAAGGAGTAAAACTATGGCTAAAAAATCAATGAAAATAAAACAAGCCAGACCACAAAAATATACAACTAGAGAATATAATAGATGTAAATTATGTGGTAGACCACATGGATATATAAGAAAATATGGAATATGTCGTATTTGTTTTAGAGAATTAGCTCATAAAGGAGAAATACCAGGAGTTAAAAAATCAAGCTGGTAAAATTTAAATAAAGAAAAGGAGGTAAGTAATTAATGAACATTACAGATCCAATAGCAGATATGTTAACAAGAATAAGAAATGCAAATAGTTCAAAACATAAAACAGTTGATATTCCAGCATCAAACATGAAATTAGGAATAGCTGAAATATTGTTTAAAGAAGGATATATAAAATCTTATGAAGAAATAAAAGATGGTACACAAGGTATCATAAGAATTACTCTTAAATATGATGAAAAAGGAACAAGAGTAATAGATGGATTAAAAAGAATTAGTAAACCAGGACTAAGAGTATATGCAACTAGAGACGAATTACCAAGAGTACTTAATGGATTAGGAATTGCTATAATCTCAACATCAAAGGGATTAAAAACAGACAAAGAAGCAAGAGAATTAGGAATTGGTGGAGAAGTACTAGCATATGTTTGGTAGAACAAATTCAGAAAATATTATATAAAAGGAGGGAAAACCTAAAATGTCAAGAATAGGAAATAAACCTATTACAGTACCAGATGGTGTTGAAGTTAAAATTGATGGAAAACACATTACTGTAAAAGGACCAAAAGGGACATTGGAAAGAGAAATACATAACAATATTTCTTTAGAAATGGAAGGAAATACAATTAAAGTCACAAGAATAGATGATGAACCATCAAATAGAAGTTTACACGGATTAACAAGAACTTTAATAAACAATATGATAGTAGGTGTAGTTCATGAATATAGTAAAGAACTACAAATTAATGGAGTTGGTTATAGAGTTCAAAAACAAGGAAATAACCTAAACATGACTTTAGGATACTCACATCCAGTAATATTTGAAGCACCTCAAGGAATTACTTTTGATGTTCCAAATCCTAATACAATTATAGTAAAAGGAATAGATAAAGAATTAGTTGGTCAAACAGCTGCTGAAATCAGAACTAAGAGACCACCAGAAGTATATAGAGGAAAAGGTATTAAATATGCTGATGAAGTTATTAGACGTAAAGAAGGAAAAACAGGTAAATAAAAGATAAAAATTTCTAAATAAATATTACGAAGAAAGGAGTAATAAAGATGGTTAAAAAAACAGATAGAAAAATGGAAAGAGCAAGAAGACATTTAAGAGTAAGAAGAAAAATATCTGGAACAGCAGAGAGACCAAGATTATGCGTATATAGAAGTAATACAAACTTATATGTACAAATAATTGATGATATTGCTGGAAACACTTTAGTATCAGCTTCTACATTAGATAAAAATGTGAAAAATAAACATGCAAACAAAGAAGCAGCTAAAGAATTAGGAACAATTATTGCTAAGAAAGCAGCTGATAAAAAAATAGAAACAGTTGTATTTGATCGTGGTGGATATATATATCATGGTGTAGTAAAAGAATTAGCAGAAGCAGCAAGAGAAGGTGGCTTGAAATTCTAAGTATTCTGTTATACGCAAAATAAGCTACAGATATTAGAATAGATTATATAAAATTATAAGAAAAATTTTAATTCTTAAATTTTAAATAATTAATTAAAAATATTGTAATTAATTTAATATAAGGATATAATGAGATTATCAAGAAGGAGGGTAAACTAAAACCTATGGAAGAAAAAAATGAATTAAAAGAAAAGGTTGTTGCAATTAACAGAGTAGCTAAAGTTGTAAAAGGTGGTAGAACTTTTAGATTTAGTGCAGTTGTAGTTGTTGGTGACGAAAATGGACATGTAGGTGTTGGAAATGGTAAAGCAGCAGAAGTTCCAGATGCAATAAAGAAAGCTATACAAGAAGCTAAGAAAAACTTAGTTACTGTACCTATTGTTGAAACAACAGTACCACATGAATATATAGGAACTTTTGGAAGTGCAAAAGTTTTACTAAAACCAGCTGAATTAGGTACTGGACTTATAGCTGGAGGAAGTGTAAGACCAGTTCTAGAATTAGCAGGATATAGAAATATAAGAACTAAAGTTATTGGAACAAACAATCCAAGAAATGTTGTTTATGCTACACTTGAAGGTTTGAAATCAATGATGACAATTGAACAAGTGGCTAAAAAAAGAGGTAAAAAAGTAGAAGAAATTTTATAATTTAAGGAATACTAATTCCTTGCTAATTTAAAGAAGGAGGTGCAAGGCTTAAAATGAAAATAGACGAATTAAAACCAGCTGTAAAGAAAGTGAAAAGAAATAGAGTAGGTCGTGGTATAGGTTCAGGAAATGGAAAAACATCTGCAAGAGGACAAAAAGGACAAAAATCTAGAAGCGGCGGAGGAGTAAGACGTGGATTTGAAGGTGGTCAAACTCCATTATTTAGAAGATTACCAAAAAGAGGATTTAATAATATCCATAGAAAAACTTATACAGAAGTAACATTAAAAATGCTAAATAAATCAAAAGCAACAGATGTTACAGCTGAAAGTTTATTAGAAGAAGGAATTATTGGAAAAATCAATGATGGTATTGTTATTTTAGCAACAGGAAAATTAGATAAAAAAGTAAACGTTAAAGCCAAAAGATTTACAGCAAAGGCTAAAGAAGAAATCGAAGCTTTAGGCGGAAAGGCTGAGGTGATTTAGTTGTTTAAAACAATAAAAAATGCATTAAAAACACCTGATGTTAGAAAAAGATTATTATATACATTAGTATTAATTGTTGTGTTTAGATTTGGATGTTATATAACGGTACCAGGAGTCGACAGTATAGCTCTAAATGATGCAATGAGCAATACTAATGGAATAGCAGGATTAATTGATATGATTTCAGGAGGGGCTTTCTCAAGATTTTCTGTTTTTGCAATGTCAATTAGTCCATATATTACAGCATCTATCGTAATTCAATTGTTAGCAATGATTATTCCATCTTTGGAAAGATTAACTAAAGAGGGTGGAGAAGAAGGAAGAAGAAAGATAAATAAATATACTAAGATACTTACTATTATACTTGCTTTAGTAGAAGGAATTGGAATTTATTTATCTTATCAGTCATCAGGAATATTTGTAGACAATAGTTTCTTAACAGGTGTATTAGTAGTTGCAGGTCTAGTTACTGGTACATCAATCCTTATGTGGCTTGGAGAACAAATAACAGCAAAAGGAATAGGAAATGGAATTTCATTGTTGATTTTTGTTGGTATTATTTCAGGACTACCAAGTCTAATAACTACATTATGGAATTTAATTATGACAGATGCTGGATTTAGTACAACAGGATTATTATTAGCAATAGGAATTTTAATAGGAGCAATTATTTTAGTTGCAGGTGTTGTATTTGTACAACAAGCAGAAAGAAGAGTACCTGTACAATATTCTAAAAAGGTAGTTGGAAGAAAAATGATGGGTGCACAAAGTACTCATATTCCATTAAAACTTGCTATGGCAGGTGTTATGCCAGTTATATTTGCAAGTAGCTTTATGACATTCCCAGCTATGATAATTCAAATATTTGTACCAGATATAGCAAGTAAAACGGGATTTTTAGCAGGACTATATAATTTTTCAATTGCTACATCAACTTCAAATGTATCAATTGGATATTCTATAGCAAATGCACTTGTATATTTATTGTTAATTATAGGATTTACATTTTTCTATACTTATGCTACATTCAATCCAGCAGAAGTATCAAATAATATTAAGAAAAATGGTGGATTCATTCCAGGAATAAGAGCAGGAAAGCCAACAACAGATTATTTATCATCAATAATATCAAAATTAACATGGTTTGGAGGATTCTTCTTAGCATTGATAGCAATTATTCCAATGTTATTAAGATTTACAAACTTAAACATTGCATTTGGTGGTACTTCAATCTTAATCGTTGTAGGTGTGGCACTAGAAACTGTTCAACAATTAGAATCACAATTAGCAATGAGACATTACAAAGGATTTTTAGAGTAAAATATATGGGACGGATTTTATCATAAAAAAGACGTCCCAAAATCTTGTTTAAATAGTTTTTATCATGTCTGTTGTTAAAAAAATAATAGATATGATAAAGATTATTTAGAAATAATCTTAAAAACAAAAGTAGAGGAGTGTTTTGATAATGGTAATTATTATGTTAGGAGCACCAGGAACAGGAAAAGGAACTATATCTGGTATATTAAAAGAAAGATTAGGTATACCACAAGTATCAACAGGAGATATTTTCAGAAAACATATACAAGAAAAAACAGAGCTTGGAAAATTAGCAGAAAGCTATATATCAAAAGGAGAGCTAGTACCAGATGACGTTACAATAGGATTAGTAGAAAATAGATTAGAAGATGATGATGTACAAGCAGGAATCATATTAGATGGTTTCCCAAGAACAGTAAAACAAGCAGAAGAATTAGACAACTTATTAGAAAAAAAAGGTAAAAAAGTTGATTTGGTAATAAATTTAACAACACCTGAAGAAGAAATAATAGAAAGAATAGTAAATAGAAGAATTTGTTCAAATCAAGATTGTAAAACAGTATATAATTTAATATTAAATCCACCAAAGCAAGAAGGAATTTGTGATAAATGTGGATCTAAATTAATACAAAGAAAAGATGATAACGAAGAAACTGTAAAAACAAGGTTTAATAGTTATATAGAACAAACTAGTCCATTAGTTGAATATTATGAAAAAAAAGGAAATTTATATTCAGCAGTAGTTAGTAAATCAATAAATAAACTTGGAAAAGATGTTGCTGAAGATGTTTTAAAATTTATTAAAGAAGGAAAATAGGTGGCGAAAAATAATGGTAACAATTAAATCAAAAAGAGAAATAGAATACATGAGAGAAGCTTGCAAAGTAGTTGCTGTCATGTATAAAGAATTGGAAGAAAAAATAAAACCAGGTATGACAACTTATGAAGTAGATCAACTTGCTGAAAAGATAATGAGAAGAGAAGGAGCAATTCCTGCAGAAAAAGGATATCCTTCTGGAATAAAAGGAGTACCGCCATTTCCTGCATCTATTTGTATATCAATTAATGATGAAGTAATTCATGGTATTCCTTCAAAACATAGAGTTATAAGAGAAGGAGATATAGTAAGTGTTGATACTGTAGCACTTAAAAATGGTTTTAATGGAGATGCGGCAAGAACTTTTATGATAGGAAATGTTTCTAAAGATGCAAAAAGGTTAGTGGAAGTTACAAAACAAGCTTTCTTTGAAGGTATTAAATATGCAAAACCAGGATATAGAATAGGTGATGTGTGTCATGCTATAGGCGAGTATGTACGTTCAGAAGGATATTCTGTTGTAAGAGAATTTCAAGGTCATGGAATAGGAAGAGAAATGCATGAAGATCCAGGAATACCAAATTATGGAAAAGCAGGAAGAGGAATAAGATTAGAACCAGGTATGACTTTAGCTATAGAACCTATGGTAATTCAAGGAAAACCAAACATATTAGAGCTTGATGATGGGTGGACAATAGTAACAGAAGATGGAAGCTTAGCTGCACATTATGAAAATACAATTTTAATTACAGAAAAAGAGCCAGAAATCTTGACAATACTATAATCATGATGTATAATATAATAGTTATTATGCACAATAGCCAAATTTTGCATAAATGAAAAAAACTCTTAAAATAGGAGGGAAATAAATTGGCAAAAGAAGATGTAATAGAAGTAGAAGGAAAGGTAGTAGAAGCCTTACCAAATACAGTTTTTAAAGTAGAACTACAAAATGGACATCAAATACTTGCTCATATATCTGGTAAATTAAGAATGAATTACATAAAAATATTACCAGGTGACAAAGTAAAAGTAGAGCTTTCACCTTATGATTTAACAAGGGGAAGAATTACTTGGAGAGCAAAATAATAAATTAGATTAACCCAAAAAAGAAGATATATAATATAAAGCAAAGCCAAGGAGGTGCTATAGAATGAAAGTAAGACCATCAGTAAAACCAATTTGCGATAAATGCAAAGTTATAAAAAGAAAAGGGGTTATTAGAGTAATTTGTGAAAACCCTAAACACAAACAAAGACAAGGTTAATTCCTAAATAGTTAATAACACAAATCAAGGTAGCGGCTGTGAATTTAAAGAAAATTAAAATTCTTTAGATTACATTATCTAATTTGTGTTTATATATATGTCTAAAAGACTTAAACTGAACTAGGGTAAACACTAGTTGCATTTCACTTTTTAAGTTCTTTTAGAATAATTAAAACAAAAAAATTTGGAGGTGCAAAAAAATATGGCTCGTATAGCAGGAATAGACTTACCTAAAGAAAAGAGAGTAGAAATAGGACTTA
>CALXAY010000054.1 GCA_944386415.1 uncultured Clostridia bacterium
CCATCTGTATCTATATTTATATCTGGAATCCCGTCTCCATCTGTATCTATATTAATGTTCTTATCATCATCAGGATTTTCTTCATCTCCTGGTGTTACAATTTCTATATTTCCATCTCCATCAATTACTATATCTTCTCCTCCATGGTCTATTTCTATATTACCAGTATCAGGATTGTACTCTGCTGATGAATTTGGATCTTCTTTTTGTAATTCGTCTTCTAATTGTTCAGCTTTATCTTCATCTGGCAAAGTTTGATCTATACCTTCCCATGCATCTTTTACATCGTCAAGTGCATCTTCTCTATTGCTCGTTAATGTACCATTTGCTTGTATTTCAAACATATGTCCTTTATAGCTAATTTCATATAAATTCTTTGAACTTACAAATTTAACAGTTGCATTGGCATCTTTTTCCTTTAGCATACTTTCAAATCTTCCTGCTATTCCTTCATTACTTAAACTTTCATCACTTATATCTATTTGTAATTCGTTCCACATCAATTGTAGCTCGTCTCTTATTCCGAGCTAATTCTGTTTCTTTTTTAGCTTCTTCTACTTTTCCTATTATTCCATTGTCTCCTGTTAGCATTGCTATTGTTACACTAGCTAATATTATTAAAACGACAATCGTTACGACTAAAGCAACTAAAGTTATACCTTTTTTCCCATTAAATTTCATACCTATTCCTTCCTTTTTAGCATATTTTATTTTGTTATGATTTTATTATATATTTATAGACATTATTTTTCAAGCTTTTTTCTTTATATATTTAATTGTTTTACAATTGTAAAATTTTTGTAATATTTCTGTTGCTTTTATGTGGAAATTTGTGAAATTTTAGTAAAAAAAATAACTTTAAATTTTTAATATATAAATAAAAATTTAAAGTTATTTGATATCTAATTAATTATTAATTTATTTTAAAAAATTCTTAAAATGTCATTATAAGTAACCATTAAAAATATTCCAATCAATATTGCAAATCCTATTAACTGTATATTTATCTCTGTTTGTTGTTTTAGAGGCTTTCTTCTAACTAACTCTATTAATAATATTAACAACTTTCCTCCATCTAATGCTGGTATAGGTAAAAGATTAGTAACACCCAGTGATAATGATATTAATGCCATCATTTCTATAAATTCCCTAAATCCATTTGTATTTGCAACAACTTCTGAAATACCAACAGGTCCCATCATTTGGTCTAATCCTACATTTCCTGTAAACAATTGCTTCAAATTATCAAATATTGAAAATACAAACACTTTAGTTTCCATCCAACCATTTATACATCTATTTATAAGCGAATCTTTAGCATATTTCATATTAATACCTAAGTAATAATTAGATACTATCTCTGGAACTAAGTCTAATGTTACCTCTGCATTTCCTCTTTTTACGGTTATTTTTATTGGTTCATTATTGTCTTCATTTGTATTTTCCATTTGTTCTTGATTTAATATTTCTATTACTTTATCACTACTACCATTTACATCTTGCCCATTTATCTTTAGTATTTCATCATTATTTTCTATCCCTGCTTTTTCAGCTGAACTTCCTTTATCCATTGTAATTATTTTAGCTTCATCATCTAAATAAATTCCTGTTACTTTAGATTTTACCTCAGTTGGTTTTACATTAAAATCAAGTATTTCATCATCTCTTTGTACTTGAATATTTAATTCTTCACCATTATTTTTTTCCATTACTTCATCTAAATCATATTTACTTTTTATTTCTTCATCATTTATTTTAACTATTCTATCTCCTGATTCTAATCCCGCTTCTTTGGCCGCATAGTCTTCAATAGTATTATCTATTTCATTTGATATAAAAGTTCCTGATGTAGAAACTAAAATAAAATATACAATTACAGCAAATATAATATTTACAGTTGCACCTGCTACTACAATTGCCATTCTTCTTGGAATACTAGCCTTAGAAAAAGAGCCTTCTTCATTAGACTCCTCGTCTTCTCCTTCCATGCTAACAAATCCACCAAGAGGTATTAATCTTAAAGCATATTTAGTTTCCTTTCCTTGTTTTTTCCAAATTGTAGGTCCAAATCCAATTGCAAATTCATTTACCTTTACTTTACAAAGTTTTGCAACTGTAAAATGACCTAATTCATGAATAAAAATTAAAAATCCAAGTAAGACTATAATTTTTATTGCTACTATCAAAATTCCAATCAATAGTTACTCAAACCTCCTAATTATCTTTCACCTAAATCACTTTCTTTAGATTTTCCTCTTTCTTCTCTTGCCCTTTCTACTAGTGCAATTATCTTTTCTGCTTCATCTTTTTCTCTTTTTGATAAATTTTTTACTAACCTTCTTAAGTAACTAATATCTTCTTCACATTTATCTAAATATTCCGCTTCATCCAATGCTCGTAATTCTTCTAATTTTTCTGCACTTGACATACTATTTCTTAGAGATGAAAATCTTTCTATTGGATATAAAGGATTATTACTTCTTGTATATATTCTTATTTCATCTGATAATTCAGAATCTTCCAAAATCCTTAATGTTTCTGGTATTCCAACATATGTTGCATCATGAGCTTGTTGTGTTATAAATCTACCACCTTTATTCATTCTTCTCATTTCTGCATTACGTATAGATATACTCATCAAACTTCTTAATCCTGATGTAGCCATTACTTTTGCTCTAATTGAATAATCCTCTCCCCATGTTCTCATAGTATCAATTATTCTTGTATTTTTCATAGTTCCATCAAATATAAAATTATATCCATTATCAGATGCAAAGCGTAAAATTCTAGGTGTTATTACATTTGTTGCTGTGGCTGTTATTTGAGTATAATGTTCTGGACATTCTTCTAATATTTCTTCTGAATATGGATAAAACCTTCTATATTGGTCATCATCAACCAAAACTATTCTTTTTCCCACATCTTCAAATTCTCTCATAGTTTCAGCTACTAAAGAACTCTTTCCTGCTCCCGTTTGCCCACCTAATACTACTGCTGTTTTTATTCTGTCACCATTACTACTATCTGCTTTATCATTTTCTTCAGAATAAAATGTATTATAAAAACTTCTTAAATACATATTATCAAATTTCTTATATATTTCTTTATCATAATTTTCTGTATCTTCTGGTATTGGAATACCATATTTTTTCATTGCTTCTTCTAAATTCATTATTTACACATCCTTAACTTTTTTTCTAATAATTCTCTTTGTTTTTCTTCTTTTTTATCTACTTTTCTACTATTTAATATATTGTTCAATCTTTCTTTTATTGTTGAATATATTTTTTCTTCATTTATTTTTCTATATCTTATCAAAGTCTCATATGCTGTCTTATATTTATTATTTTCACTTGTACTATCATATACCAACTCTGGAGAAACAATATCTTTCCCTCTTGTAAATATTTGAATTCTATCTGGTACTCCTGATTCTTCAATAACTTTTAAAGTTTTTTCTACTCCTTCACATGAATAATCATGTACCTCTACATTTGTAAACCTTCCATAACCTATTTTATTAACTTGCTCTTCGTTTCTTTCAAAAGCAGTTAATAAACTTTCTTTTGGTGATGTAGCAATAACTCTTACTACTTTGTTAAATTTTCTTGGCATATTTCTCATTGTTTCTAATATTTCTGTATTTTTCATTGTACCTTCAAAAATAAAGTTATATCCTTTTTCTATTGCTTCTTTTAATAACTCTTTTGCTATTGGACCTGTCTCTTGAGCTGTTATGTCTGTATATAAAGTTGGATATTTCTTTATTATTTCTTCTGCTCTTGGGTGTAACATTCTAAAACAATCTACATCAATAACTATTGAATCTAAATTTTGTTCTTTAAATTCTTTTTTAGAATATACATCTATTCCACCTTTTCCTGCTCCTGTCTGTCCTCCTATTAAAATTGCTGTAGGCTTTTCATAAGTTTTAGCCTCCATAAATACAATCTTTCTTGTTTGTTGGTACATTTCATTAAAATCTTTTTCATTTAACTTGTATTCTTTTTTTATTTCATTAATTTCATCCATAATAAACACCTATTTTTCTCCTAATATTCTATTAATTACTTCCCAATTTCCTAAATATATTTCTTCTCTATCTTTTATAAGTTTATTAGTTAAATCTCTATCTTTATTCTTCATTGCTTTTGCAATCTCACTTGAAATTATTTCTAATGCCACATCAAATTTCACATTTTCCCTCATTTTTATCACCTTCACTTTTATTATTAATTTCCTTCTCTTAGTTCTTTACCATATACATTTATTATTTTGTCTATTATTTCTTTATCACATTTATACATTTTTTCCTTTTCTTCTAGTAACTCTCTCATTTCTTTTGAATCAACATCATAACCTTCTTGTACTACTTTAGCAATTTTACTTGCCATTATTTCTATTGCTACTTCTAATTTTGTATTATCATTCATAATATTTTTCCTCTTTATATTTTAATTTTATTTAATCATTTAACCATACTATCTTTCATCTAAATCAATTTTTGATTGCTCTTCCTCATTTTCGATTATTTCTTTTTCCTGTTCTGAAACACTTGAATGCACTTCTTCAGTTTGACCACTTTTTTCTCTATCCTTCTTTAATTGTTCATAATATTTCATTAAACCTAAAAATATTCTATCTGTTTCTTGTTCTTCTTCTTCGCTTACACTGTTTTTAGATGCTTTTCTAGTATCAATAGAACCTTTAAGTTCTCTAAATCTATCACAGCACCCATTAATGGTTCTATCATAATCCTCTTGCCTATAATCTAGTATTGCTGTTCTTGCATCTTTATATAGAGTTTTTCCATTACTTTTAGTCACAAAAACTTTATTTGCAACACTAGCTTCCACCTTTTCTTGTGATTTAGGATTTACTTTTCCAAAAATCAATTCTGGTGCTCCCAGGGCTTCTCCTCTTCTAAATATTTCTAATATATCATATCTTCCTGTTTCCTCTATATATTTAATTGTATTTGGCATTCCATTATAGGTCGCATCATGATGTTCAGGAAGAACTAATCTTCCCCATCCTCTTTTTGCTACTTGTTCTTCATATCTTTCTAATATAGATAATCTACTTTCTAAATCACATACTGCTAATCCTCTTACTATTACAGTATATCCTTTATTTAATAAATCTACTATTGCATCATCTGCTATTCTGTTATTTTTCATTGGCACTTCAAATATAATGTTATAGCCTTCATTTCTTACTTCTCCAAATAATCTACTAGTCCAATCTTCACTTTCCTGTGCTGTTATCCATGTGTATTCTCCTGGATATTCCCTTGCTATTTCTTCACTTTTAGGATGAAATGGTTTTATTTCATCACTATTTATTACTACAACATTTCCATCTGCAAACATTTTCTTTGAATAAATAATAAGTCCTGTTTTTCCTGCCCCTGTTTGGCCACCTACAATTACTGCTACCGGATTATCTACTGGTGTTTTATCCATTGTCCATATTTTCTTTATTTTTCCATATAACTCCATATGTTCTTCTTCTGATAATTTATATTTTCTATATATTTCATTTTTTTCTTCATCACTAAACATATTCTCCTACCTCTTATAATTATATTACTGAAAAAAACACATAAGCAAAAGGTGCTAGGAATATTAAACTATCTATCCTGTCAAGCATCCCACCATGTCCTGGTATTAAATTACTAAAATCTTTTATATCTACATATCTTTTAATACTAGATGCCGCAAAGTCTCCTATTTGTCCTATTAAGCTTAATATTAGTCCTATTGCTAAAATTGCAATATATGAATAATTCATTACAAAAAAAGTATTTACAATATATGTATATACAAGCATTAATAATATAGCTCCAATAGTTCCAGCAATACAACCTTCTATAGATTTCTTTGGACTTATTTTACTAAATTTATGCTTTCCAAATTTCATTCCAACAAAAAATGCGAATATATCTGTTCCCCAAGCTGCTATTATTATATACCAAATTAATAATTTTCCATTATCCATACCATCAATTAAAGCTATAAATATCATAAAAAATACTATATAAAATATTCCTATAAAAGTAAATGCTATATCTTTAAAATTTGTTTTCATCTGTGTTATTATTACTTGAGCAAATAAAATTATTAAAACAATCGGTATTGCTAGAGTAATAAACATTCCAAAAAATTCACTTGGAATAAAACTTACAACCGCAATAGAAATACAACTTAAATAACCAAGCCATTTTACTGGATTTGTTACTTTTGATATTGCATTAAAATATTCATTCATAGCAAGAAGTGCTATAATTGTTAATGCTATACTTACTACTATATTATTTCCAAATATTAATATTATTAACACCAAAGGAAAACCTAATAATCCTGATGTTATTCTCTTTATATCCATTTTTTTCATTCCTTTTCTTTTTAGTTTGCTCCAAATTTTCTTGTTCTTTTTTGATATTCTATTATTGCATTATTTAAGTCTTCCTCGTTAAAGTCTGGCCAATTTTTATCTACAAATAAAAACTCTGAATATACTACTTGCCAAGGTAAGAAATTACTTAGCCTTAATTCTCCACTTGTTCTAATTAACAAATCTGGATCTGGCATTCCTTTAGTATATAGATTATTAGATATCATATCTTCATCTATGTCACCTATATTTACTTTACCTTCCTTTACATCTTCTGCAATCTTTTTTACAGCTTTTATTATTTCATCTCTTCCTCCATAATTTAATGCAATATTAAAAGTAACACCTGTATTATCTTTGGTTCTTTCCATACATCTTAAAATACTTTTTTGCATACCACTTGATAATACTGTAATATCACCTAATATTTTTACTCTTATGTTTTCTGTGTCTGCTCTTTTTGAATAATCATCTAAATAATTTTGAAGTAGCATCATAAGTGCACTTACTTCATCTTCTGCTCTTTTCCAATTTTCTGTTGAAAATGCATAAACAGTTATATATCTAAGTCCTATTTTGTTTGCATATCTGACTATTTTCTCTAATGTTTTTGCTCCCTCTTTATGTCCAAAACTTGCATTTTTTCCTCTTTGCTTTGCCCATCTTCTATTTCCATCCATTATTATTGCAATATGTTTTGGCATATTTTCTTTATTAAACTCCATTATGTTTCTCCTTAAATTTATTTATTTCTGTTTTCTATATATAAAGCTAAATCTCTTAAAAAATCAGCTTTATTTCCAAAACTTTCTAATTCATCTTCCGCTTCTTTTATAATTCTATTTAATATTTCTTTTGATTTTTCTAATCCATACTTAGAAACATATGTACATTTTTTTAGCTTTTTATCATTACCTACTGGCTTTCCTAAAACTTTTTCGTCTCCTTCTTCAGAAAGTATATCGTCTTTTATTTGAAATGCTAAACCTATTTTTTCTGCATATGATGTTAAAGATTCTAATTCTTTATCACTTGCTTCACCTAGGATAGCTCCCATTCTAACACATAATTTTAGTAAAGCTCCTGTTTTATTTTCATGAATATACTGTAAATCTTGTGTACTAATCTCTTTACTTTCATATTCTGTATCTACATATTCTCCAGCAATCATTCTATCAACAGCTAATGTAAATTCATTAAATATTTGTAATTTTTTTACTAGTTCTTTACTTTCACGTGTCTTCTTCAAATCATTGCTAATTACAATATATGCATTATTTAACAAACCATCACCTGCAAGGATAGCTGTTGCTTCATTAAACTTTTTATGATTTGTTAATTTTCCATGTCTAAACTCATCATTATCTATTCCTGGTAAATCATCATGTATTAATGAAAAATTATGTACCATTTCTATTGCAACAGCATATGGAAAACATTCTTCTAAATCATTTTTAAATAAACTATATGTGCTAAGAACTAGAATTGGTCTTAAACGTTTTCCTCCTGACATTAAGCTATATTCCATAGATTCATTCAAAGTCCCTTCTAAACAATTCTTTGTTCTTAAATATTTTTCTAACTCTTTATTTATTTTTTCTTGATATTGTTTTAGTTCTTCTTTAAAGTCCATAATATTCTCCTCGTATAATGAACATATAGTCCATTATATATTTTTTTTATTTTTTAAAATTTTATATAATATCTATATAGA
>CALXAY010000055.1 GCA_944386415.1 uncultured Clostridia bacterium
CTTTAGGTAGACAAATGCTAAAGAAATTAAGAGTATATGCTGGAGCAGAACATGAAAATCAAGCACAAAAACCAGAAATATGGGAGGTAAAATAAAATGGCAAAAAAAGATAATATTGTTTTTTATGGTACAGGTAGAAGAAAAAATGCAATCGCTAGAGTTAGAATATTTGAAGGAACTGGAAAAATAACAATAAACGGAAAAGATATTGATGAATTTTTCGGATTAGAAACTTTAAAAGTTATCGTTAGACAACCACTTACTGTTACTAACACAGCATCAAAATATGATGTTATTGTAACTGTAAAAGGTGGTGGATTCACAGGTCAAGCAGGAGCTATTCGCCATGGATTAGCAAGAGCTTTAAATGAAGCAAATTCAGAATACAGACCAATCTTAAAATCAAATGGATTCTTAACAAGAGATCCTCGTATGAAAGAAAGAAAGAAATACGGTCTTAAAAAAGCTAGAAAAGCACCACAATTCTCAAAGAGATAAAAAAAACTTGGAATTATTCCAAGTTTTTTTTATTCTAAATTTATTAAATATTACTTTCTAATATTCTTTTAATTCTCTAATATCTTTCTATCTCCATAGTATTTCATTACATCTCTTCACATTTTAATATTTCTTTTTACTTCTTTTTTTAATAATTTCTAATATTTCTTTTCCCTCTTTTCCATAAGCTTTTATTATTTCTTCTTCATTACTCTCTTTCTCCATTTTTATTACCTCTCTCCCCTTTAATTTTCATTATTTTAGCATATACACTTCTAAGCCTTGTGCTTTCTTCTTGTCTTTCTCTACTTGTTACTTCTTCATACAACTCTTCTAAATCTTCCATTGAAACTTCCTCATCTTTTTTTGGAGCATCTCTTAAGAATTCATCTATTCCCATATCACTACAAAAACTATTGTCTGTTACTCTATTATTTCTTAGTTTTTCTTCTATTGCTTCTTTTATTTTGCTATCTCCAGTTTTTCTATATTGTTCTAACAGTCCTTTTACTTTTTCTCTTTCAGATGCTAAACACTCCTCTACATCTATAACTACAATTGGAAGTCCTGAAAAATCTTTTGATGCTTTAATAGCTTTTTCTATATTATCAATTTTACCATTTTTCCTAAAAACCACTATATAATCTGGTTGTTTCTTTTTTCCACCTTGTATTCTTCTAAAGTCCATTTCATTAAAACGTACAGTATTCCTTATTTGATTGTCTGGTGCCAAATACCTTTCATTATCTACTTCTGAAACAGTTTCTAAGGCTCTCATTGACGAATATATATCATCTGGACCTGATAGCATTAAAGAATCTTCTTTCATTTTTTCAAATGCAAAACATAAATGATTTATCGGAGCATGCCCTAACATATCATTTCTTATATATGATGCACAAAAATGTTGTGAACCTAAAGATGGTCTATTCCAATCTTTTTTATAATCATTTGGTGCAACTCTACAAAAGGCTCCAACAGATGTTATTATCATTTTGAAATCTGTTCCTGCACTATATACCGGCACTCCATATTGTTCTTCTTCTGGTTCTAATATTTCTGCATCTTTCAATTTAAACAAATCTTTTTGATATAATTTACAATATTCTGTTTTAAGCTTTCTTTCTACAAGTAGAGTATCTAAGCTTTCAATTCCATCTACTTTTTCAAATATTTCTCCTAATAATTCGCCATCTTCTATATCTAATATTTCTTGTAAACTTCGTATATAATTTTTTAAATCTTCATCTTCTATTTCTTCTATATCTTCACCAAATTTTTTAACAAATTCTTTTGTTTCAGATAAACCTTGTCCAAATATTTTTAATAATACTGCCTTTTTCTTTTCTTCTATAGAATCTTCTTTTATTAATTCTTTACATTTTTTTCTTTTTATTTCCGATAAATTTTCAATATCTTCTATTGTTTCTATATTAAACTCATTTAAATGAACTAATATTGGTATGAGTTTATTTATATCAAAATCTTTATTATTATTTATATTTTCAATCAGTTCTCTATATCCATCAATATTGTTCAACACTCTATTTGCAAAAGGTGTCCATTCTTCTCCTTCTTGTTTGTTCATATAAGTATTTAATATTTTTCCAAAAAATTTTAATTCTTCATCACTTAAATCTGATAATTGATTTACAACATATTGATAACAAGATATTTGATTTAAAATATCTTCTCCGAAAACATCTAAATATTTTTCATTAAATATGCTAAAGTCACTTTTAAATACATCTTGATTTTTTTCAGCTAGTTTAAGTAAAATTTCTTTTTTTGCATCACTTCCTTCAAGTTTAAAAAAATTCTCTAAATTGTCTTTTATAAATTGGGTTTCGGCATAATTTCTTCTATATATACTAATTGTTAATAAATCAAGTTGTTCTAGAACTTGCATTCTTTCTTCATCAGGAATAAAATCAATTAAATATGCTATATCATCTATGTCAATTTCATAATTTTTACCATTTAAGATTATCTTTTTGAAATATTCTTTGTCTTTTGCTCCTATATTTACAATTAGATGTCTTAATATTAAATTATCTATATCATAATCTGTCCAATTTTCTATTACTTCTTTAGTATATTCCGGCTGATTTATTTCTATAAATAAATCAGTTATATCTTCGCCCTTAATTCCATATTTTTCTCTATTTCTTATAAACTCTTTTATATAATTAAAATCATTCGTACTTGCTACTAATTTTATTATATTAGTACCATTAAAACCATATTCTTCAAATTTTTCTATTATATTTTTTATATATTCATTGTCTTTTGTAGATTTAACTAATTGAACAATATCAGAATTTTCTAGTCCATATTGTTCAAATTTTTCAACCACTTCTTTTATATAGTCTACATTTCCAGTAGCTCGCACTAATTCAGCAATATCATTACTTTGTAATTTATACTTATCTTTATTTTCTACTATATTTATCACATAATTAACATCTGTTAAGCTTTTTATTAATTGAATTAAAAAAACTCTATCTTTAATTCCATAATTTTCTATAACTTCTTTTGTATAATCTTCGTCGTTTAAACTTATAACTAATTGAACAATATCATAATCAGATAAATCATATTTTTCTCTTTCATTAATTATTCTTTTTGTATAATCTATATCATTTATTTGTATAATTATACTGGAAATCTCACTTAAACCATATTCTTCTTTCTTTTCTACTACTTCTTTTAGAAATTCATTATCAAAAATTTCTGGCATCCAATACAAAAATTCCGTTAATATACTTCTATCTTTGCTTTTTATATATCCAACTATCTCTTTATTTTCTTTTATTCTTTCGGCTATATAATCATAAATCTCTTGTAGTCCATTTATACCACCGGGTAATTTTTCATAATGTTTTCCTATTTTATCTAAAAACTCTTTTGCTCTTTTAGGATAATCTTCTCCAGTACCAAAAAATATATCTATAAATTCATCAATATCTCTTTTTTCCATTTGTACCTCACTAATTATCTCTTAAACATTTTTTTTAAAATTTCAAATATCTTTTTATACCATTTTTCTTTTTCTACTTTTATTGGTAACTTTTCATCTTGTTCTTTAGTTTTTTCTATATTTTTCTCTATTTTTTCTTTTTTTCTCTTTTCAAAATCTATCTCATATTTTTCTCTTAAAAATTTTTCTTCTTTTCTAATCTCCTCTAAGTCTAATTGTAACAATTTTTCTTTCTTTTCTTTGCTACATAAAAAATCTCTATAAATTAAAGAAAGTATTACTTTTGATTCTCTTAATAATTGTTTCTTTATATCTTCTTTATAATTTATATTTAATTTGTAATCTAAATCTCTATTTTCTTTTATTAAATTAATAAATTTTTGGGGTATTTTTTCTTGCATTTCTATTTCCATATGATTAATGACATCATAAACTTCTGTAAATGCTTGGTTTATTGTATTTTTCATTTGTTATATCTCCTTATTTATTTGTATTTATTTTATCATATGGAATAAAAATATACAATAAAAAATAACTAGAATAAAACTAAATTTATCCTAATTATTTATTCAACCATTTCTAAAGCATCACTTGTTCCATTTAAACCTTCTAAATTATAATAAGTATCTGGAATATTTCCAACAATAACATTTTCAGCAAGAAGAACTTTATTTGTTATTTTTCTTTCTATATCTTTAAAAGGTGTAAGAACTTTAACATTACAATTAATATCTACATAAATTCTATGTAATGTTTGGTTTATACCTTGTGATGTAAATTCACTATTTAAATTTGTCTCAATATTTCCAATTGATGAAATTCTAATTTTAACACCTGGTCCTCTACCTGATAACAACTTCCACCCTGTAAAACTTCCGAAGTGCTATTTCAATATCTTCTCTACCTAAATTATCAAATTCATTTTGTACATTTAAGGCAATTTTTGAATTAATTAAATTCATATTAGTAATATTAGATTTAATCATAGTAATATTACCATTTTCATCTTTTTCAACTGTGAACATATCTTCATAACTATAATCTTTCATCACTTCTATTGCTTTTTCATTTGATATATTAGTTGCAATAGATTTTGCTTTTGATTCACACAAAGTATCAAAAATAGGAGAAACTGCATCTAGTACATATTTCATTGTACTAAATGCAATTATTAAAACAATTATTACCATAGCTAATTTTTTAGATAACTTTTTTTCTTTACCTCTTCTGTTTTGAAAACTATTTGGAAGTCTTATTCTAGGTCTTGAATATATTTTATACATTTGTCATACTTGGAACCTTTGTGTAATGTGGTATAAATATTTTTTGACCTGGCATAATTAGGTTTTCATTTTCTATTCCATTTGTTCTTATAATATCTTCTACTGTACTTCCATAATCTTTTGCTATCTTCCATAATGAATCACCTTTTTTTACAATATACATCATTATGCTGTAATCTTCTTTTTCTCTTTCTCCATTTGTTTGTATTTCGTCAATCACATTTAATTTTGAAGTTTTATAAGAATTTAAAGTAATTTCTAAATCTATATTACAAGTGATTATTCCGCCGTCTTGAACAATAAAATCTTTATTTAATACTTCTATTTCCATATTAGTAAATATCTCTTCTCCATTTTCCAAATTGTCTACACTATAATCAAATGGAATCTTTGCCGACCTTATTTCAACTTGTAAATCATTATTAGATAAAATAAAGTTTAGTTCTAATTCTCCTTCATATATAATCCTATTGTCCTTTTTATGTTCTTTCTCAATTCTAGGTATTACCTCTACATCTATTATATTTCTATCTCCTATTCCTTCTAATGTTACTTTTTCTCTTATTTGCAATGTATCTTTATTAGACCTTTTATCTGTCATTGTAGTTATATTTCTTTGATTAAACTCTAAATTCTCACTTGGACTATATAAATCCTGTATTAAACTAATTTCTTTTTCTTCATATACATTTGCCATTACTCCTACTTCTATTTCTACATATATTGAATGTTCTTCTGTTTGATTTGGTTTTAAAACTATATTTCTTATTTCATATTCTAGATCACAAATATTTTCTTCTGTTACATCTGGGATATCAATAAATCCAACAATAGGAATATTAGCTAAAACACTTTCTATCCTATTATCCTCTGTTAAATACATAATTTTTATTTGGGCATCTGCCTTGGCAAGAATTTTATTATAGCTAATTTTCACATCTTTATTACATATACACAAATTTGTCTTTAAAATCTCTGCTAAATTATCCTCACTATTTATACTTATAGTATCTTTAGCAAAAATTTTATTTTCTCCCATTCCTACTAATGAATTTACCAATAAATTTTCTTGTAAAGTTTGTATTCCATCACTATTTGGAATACTATTTACTATTGCAATTGTTTCATTAGAATAGACTTTTACTTCTACTTCAATAGCTGCCTTTATCCCAATTTTTCTTCCATTTATTACCTTTGCTTCTATGCTTTTTAATCTTGTAATTACTCTGCAATTCATTTCTTCATTAACATTTGCTATCTGTATGTTCTCCGAAAAATCTAATGTAGTTGTAATTCCTCTTACTTTATCATTTTCATCATCAGGTATATACATTATATACGTGTTAATATTTCCATCAATCCTAACTTTCCCTTCCAAAACTTCTTTTTTATAAATGCAAACTACCCCACTTGTACAAATTGTATTTAAAATATCTGGCTTAGAATCTGGAACTATCATATCCCCTTCAACTAATATAACTTCTGCTTTTGTTGCAATTAATTTATTTACTGATAAACTTTCTTTTACTGTTTCTACAACCATTTAAATTAACCCTCCTTTAATATTCTTTACTTATATATATTAAAGTTTGGTTTATTCTATTCCAAAAAGCAAAAAAAAAGCAGAAAATAAAATTCTGCTTTTAGTATTATAATGACGTCTTTCTTGGTTTTGGCTCTGGAGCTGGTGGAATTAATGGTGAATAAGATTCACCGTCAAACACTTCAACTTCTACTGTCCTTGTTAAAACATCTGTATAACTATAAGTCACATTTCTATTATTTTCCTCATATTTTACAACAAAAATATTTGGATAAGCTTTTTCTATTGTAGCTTCTTTCTCAAAGGCTTTACTTCTTCCTAATGAACCTTTAACAATTATCTTTTGTCCTTCTTTTTGTAAGATATCTGTTTTTAGATTTGCTATATCTGATCTACAAATCATGCTATCACCTTCCCTTAAGATAGCTTGATTATAGCATTTTCGACATTTTATGTCAAAGAACATATTTTCTTGTCGATATCTTATTTTTCTTAATTTTTCAATATTTTTATAAGTTTATTTTCAAAAATTACAATTTTATTACATTTATGTTACACAAATATTAAGATGGTTTATTTTTATAACTACGTTAATTTGCTCAATTTTCCATTTGCTCCTACACCACTTACTCCATCTTTACCGTCTCTTAGTTCATAAGCTATATCATCTATTGTTACGTACTTATACTTTTCTGTAATCGCTATTTTTTCGGCTACTAATAACGGATCTAGAAAATCAATTAATATCCTTGCTGGTGAAGATGCAAAATTTGCTCCAGCAGATATTAAAGCTTCGAAATAGCTTTGACAAGCTCCTGCAAAAATCACTAAATTTTTTTGTTTTTCTTTGTCATATTTTCTTGCTTCTTTTACTGTTTCAATAAAATATCTAGAATTTCTATAATTATAAATGTCATTATATTTACTTCCTTTTTTTAACATTCCATCATGACCTGTAATTACTAGGATATCTGGATTATATATTTCCAATAATCTTCTTACTACTTTTGATTGTCTGTATTCTGGAATATTTTTAACAATAGCATTTAAACCAACTTTTTTATAATAATTATAAGACTTTTCACTATATTTTCTATCACCATCTGCTGACTGTAGTTTAGTAAACTAATTTTTTAATTTAACTTAAAATTAAATCTAATCTCTAATGTTCTATCTTCATTAAAAATTACTTCACTTACTAATTCATTTAAATAATTCATTAAATTGTCTTTATTTTT
>CALXAY010000056.1 GCA_944386415.1 uncultured Clostridia bacterium
AAAGATAAGAATATGTATGCTATCTTAGAGTTAGTACTTGAAATGTATGAAAGAGGTTTTAATTTCTTGCCAATGGATTTATATAAATCTCATAGCACAAAGTTCTTAGTAGAAGATGGAGCAATAAGACCACCATTAAATAGTATACCAGGACTTGGAACAGTAGCAGCAGAAGGAATAGCAAAAGCTAGAAAAGAAGGAAAATTCATGTCAATAGATGACCTAAAAATTCGTTCAAAGGTTGGAAATTCAGTTACAGATTTGCTTAAAAATTATGGATGTTTAAAAGGAATGAGTCAAAGTAATCAAATGAGTTTATTTGCATAATGTGTAATTAAGACATATTTAAATGGAAAGAGGAATAAAAAATGCAAGAAATATTTACATGGCAAAATATAGTTATTTATTTTATTGTTATTAATTTATTTGGTTTTTTTATAATGTGGCTTGATAAAAGGAAAGCTAAAAAAGGAGCATGGAGAATACCAGAAAAAACTTTATTTATAATAACTGCTTTAGGCGGAGGAATAGGAACTATAGCAGGTATGTACGTTTTTCACCATAAAACACAAAAAATACAGTTTGTTATAGGTTTTCCATTAATTACAATTTTAGAAATTATTACTATTATTTGGTTTTCCATTAAATAGTGTTTATAAAGGAGAGGAAAATGGGATATATAGTTGGAAAAGAATTAAATAAATATTTTACGGAAAAATATGGGAAAAATTTTGAGAGAGCAACTAAAAGATATGAAATAGTTTATATAGTACATTATATTTTATGCATAGTAATAACTTTTACTGCATTTAGAATGAAAATTCCATTAGGATTGCTATTCTTATTTGGTGGAGAAATGTTAATAATTTTACCATTTATGTTGCATCCAAGTTTTAATACAGTTTCTACACTATTGTTACCTTCAATGGGAATGGTAATAAATATAATTACGTATTTTATTGTAAGACAAATAAGTATAAGCTCGCAATTAGATTTAGAGGTAAATTTAGTAAGTAATATTATTTCAGCATTTATAAATTTAATTATTAATACTTTTATAATATTTAAAGTAATAAGAGATAACAAAATGCTAAATTTAACTTTAAAAGTTCTTGATAAACAACCTTTAGATTATGGGGATTTTGTTATATTGTTTGAAGATAGCAATGGTCAAAAATATTTTTTTGATACAGATTTAGATGAAAAATTTAATATTCAAGAAACATATAGTATAAAATTAAAAAATAAGAATATATCAAGAAAATCAACTAATATAAATGGAAAAGAATATCTAGAATTAGAAGGAATTGATGCAAGTTATTTTAATAATTGTTAATAAAATCTAAAAGAGGGTGCACTTTATTTAATGTGCCCCTCTTTTAAAAATATTTTTTAGTACACATAAAAAATTACAAAATAAATAAAATGAAAAAATATTATATAAACCAATTTAAATTGTGAACAACTAGTGAACGCAAAATGACTATTTATAGTTATTCACAAAACTATCCACAGTTTCCACAAAAAGTTATACACATCAAATATTACAAAAAAACAAAAAATAAAGTTACATAAATAGAAAAAGATAACATAATTGTAAGACAAATGAAATAAAAAAGTAATAAAATAACGCGAAAAAAGAAGAAAAAACAAGGATAATAAATATAAATTAATAAAAATAGCGAAATAAAATGAATAAAATATTGCTTTATGAAATATGATTGTTATATAAATGTAAAAATAAAAATGTAGAAAAATAATGTAAAAGAAGGTATAATGTGGAAAATAGGTATGTGGATAAATTTATTACTTGTGGATAACTTTTTTTAGGAACAATCATATAATAGAATAAAAAGGATGGTTTTATATGTTATTTAAGTTTAAATTTCTGTTTAGAAAAAAGAAAAATCGTAAAATTGATATGTATGATATAAGTGATGAAGATTTATCTTCTATAATATTAAAAGGAGCAATTATAGTAGATGTAAGGAGTCCACAAGAATATGAAGAAGGACATATGGAAGGTGCAATACTTCTTCCAGAATATGATATAAAGAAAAAAGCAAGAGAAGTTTTGCAAGATAAAAATAAAGATATAGTTGTGTATTGTTCAAGTGGAACGAGAAGTAAAAAAGCACAAGAAGAGTTAAATGATATGGGGTATATGAAGGTGTATAATTTATATAATGGTTTTCAAAACTATTGAGATTTTATTAATTTTATGTTAAAATTTTTTCATAATAATAGCAATAGGAGGAAATATGGGACAAGAAAATATAAGAAATTTTAGTATAATTGCACATATAGACCATGGAAAATCTACTTTAGCAGATAGATTAATAGAAATGACAGGTTCACTTTCTAAAAGAGAAATGGAAGACCAAGTATTAGATAATATGGAAATAGAAAGAGAAAGAGGAATTACAATAAAATCTCAAGCAGTAAGAATGGTATATAAAGCAAAAGATGGAGAAGAATATATATTAAATTTAATAGATACGCCTGGACATGTTGATTTTAATTACGAAGTATCAAGAAGTTTAGCAGCTTGTGATGGAGCAATACTAGTAGTAGATAGTACTCAAGGGGTTGAAGCACAAACTTTAGCAAATGTATATCTTGCAATAGATAATAATTTGGAGATACTACCAGTACTAAATAAAATAGATTTACCTAATGCAAGAGTGGATGAAGTAAAACAAGAAATTGAAGATATAATAGGAATACCAGCTATGTCTGCTCCTTGTATATCAGCAAAAACAGGATTAAATGTTGAGGAAGTATTAGAAAGAATAGTAACAGACTTACCAGCACCTAAAGGTGATGAGAACGCAAAAACAAAATGTTTAATATTTGATTCTTATTATGATAGTTATAAAGGAGCAGTTGCATCAGTTAGAGTATTCGATGGAAAAGTAAAAGTAGGAGACGAAATAAAACTAATGGCAACAAATAAGGAATTTGTTGTAACAGAGGTTGGATATTTTATTCCAGGTTCACATATGCCTGTTAAGGAGATAAAAGCAGGAGAAGTAGGGTATGTTGCAGCTAGTATAAAAAATATTTCAGATATAAGAGTTGGAGATACAATAACTCTAAAAGATAATCCAGCAGATGAGCCATTAAAAGGATATAAAAAAGTAACACCTATGGTATATTGTGGATTATATCCAGTAGATGGAAGCCAGTATGAAGAATTGAAAGAAGCATTAGAAAAATTGAAATTAAATGATGCATCACTAGAATATGAGCCAGAAACATCTGCTGCTTTAGGGTTTGGATTTAGATGTGGATTTTTAGGATTATTACATCTAGAAATAATAGAAGAAAGGTTAGATAGAGAATTTGACTTAGGGCTAATTACAACTGCACCATCAGTTATTTATAAGGTATATAAAACAGATGGACAAGTTATTGAGTTATATAATCCAGAAGATTTACCACCTTCTCAAGAAGTTTCATATATAGAAGAACCATATGTTACAACAAATATATTTACACCAAAAGAATATATAGGAAATATAATGGAACTTTGTCAAAGAAGAAGAGGTATTTATATAGATATGAAGTACTTAGATGAAAATAGAGTTACATTAATATATGAAATGCCTTTAAATGAAATAATATATGATTTCTTTGATAATTTAAAATCAAAAACAAAAGGATATGCTTCACTTGATTATGAGTTTAAAGAGTACAAAAAAGCAAATTTAGTAAAACTAGATATTTATATAAATGGGGAAATAGTTGATGCTTTAAGTTTTATAGTTCATAAAGATAGTAGCTATGATAGAGGAAGAAAAATGGTTCAAAAGTTAAAAGAAGTAATTCCAAGAAAATTATTTAAGATTCCTATTCAAGCAGCTATTGGAGGAAAAATAATTGCAAGAGAGACTATTTCAGCTTTAAGAAAAGACGTTTTAGCAAAATGTTATGGTGGAGATATAACAAGAAAGAAGAAATTATTAGAGAAACAAAAAAGAGGGAAAAAGAAAATGCGTGAGATTGGAAATGTAGAAATCCCACAAGAGGCATTTTTATCAGTATTAAAATTAGATGATGATAATTAGGAGAATAAAATGGAAAATAAAAGTAAAGAAAACTATAATGATCAAGTTGAAGGAAGAAATAGCGTAATAGAATTGTTAGAAAGTGGTAAAGATATAAATAAAATATTTGTAGAAAAAGGCGAAAGATATGGATCTATTAATAAAATAATAGCGATGGCAAAAGAAAAGGGAATTATAATAGTAGAAAAAGATAAAAGGAAAATGGAAGAAATGGCTCAAAATAAAAATTATCAAGGAGTAATTGCAATAATCCCACCTTTTAAATATTGTGAGATAGAAGATATTTTAGAAAAAGCAAAAGAAAAAAACGAAGAACCTTTTATATTAATATTAGATGGAATAGAAGACCCTCATAACTTGGGAGCTATAATAAGAACAGCAGAAACAGCTGGAGTGCATGGTATTGTTATTCCTAAAAGGAGAGGAGCTTTAGTAAATAGTACTGTTGCAAAAGTCTCTAGCCGGAGCTGTAGAACATATGCTAGTTGCAAGAGTAACTAATATTACTGATGCAATAGAAAAATTAAAAAAAGAAGGTCTTTGGATTTGTGGTACAGATATAAATACCGATAAATATTATTATGAACAAGATTTAACGGGTTCTTTAGGAATAGTAATAGGAAATGAAGGAAGTGGAATGAGTAATAAAGTTACTAAAAATTGTGATTTTTTAGTTAAGATTCCAATGAGAGGAAAAGTTACATCATTAAATGCATCAGTATCAGCAGGAATTGTAATATATGAAGCATTAAAGCAACGTTTACAAAAGAATTAAAGAAGGGAGAAAAATAAAATGATGACAAAAAAGAAGAGAAGATTAGTTTTAATAATAGTAGTAGTGCTAGTTTTATTGGTAATCACAGCAATATTTTTAGCATTATATTTAAATACTGATATGTTTAAATCTGGTAAAACATTATTTGTTAAATATATTGGAAAAAATGCTGATAATTTAAAAGTATTAGAAAGTATAATTAATGAAACAGAATATGATGAACAATTAAAATCTAATCCATATAATATAAATATTGAGGCAAAAGCAAATTATACTCAAAATATTGGAACTACTGAAGAAAATACTGAGAATAGCATAAGCCAATTAAAAGTTACAATAGAAGGACAAACAGATGTAAATAATAATTATGATTATAGGGACGCAAAATTATTAAAAAATGATGAGCAAATTGCACAAATAGAATATTTACATTCGGCTAGTGATTATGGAATAAAATTTTCTGACTTGTTTGAAGAATATGTTGTATCAGAAAATACAAATTTAAAAGATTTATTTAGAAGAATGGGGTATTCTGATGAACAATTACAAAATATACCTGATTCAATAAATTTAGATACAGAAATTTTTAAAGAATTGAAATTTAGTGATGAAGAATTATCAAGTTTAGGACAAAAATATGTTGGAATAATAAGCCAAAATGTAGCAGACACAAATTTTAGTAAACAAAGCAATCAAAATGTAAATATAAATGGACAAAATTATATTGCAAATGCGTATATATTGACTTTAACAAAAGAACAATTAAATAATATATATGTAAATCTTCTAGAGAACATAGCGGAGGATGAGATAATACTTTCAAAATTTGATATTATGCAAAATAAAATAAATGAATTAAGTTTAGGAAAAGTAAGTCTTAATTTAAGAGAAGATATAGTAAATAGAATTAAGTTAAAGATACAAAAAATAAATCAAAGTAATATAGGAACAGATGAAACAAAAATTATAGTATATGAAAGTAATGGACAGACTTTAAGAACAAGAGTTGAAACAAAAGATTATCAAACTAATATAGATTATGTTATGCTAAATAATGAAACTTTTGCAGAATTATCAATTTTAGATGGAGATAATGAGAAATATAAGATTACTTTGAGTTATAATGCAAATAGTTTATCAATTGATATCAATGATAGTGAAAACGGAACACAAATTTTATTTAAGACAAACGAACAAATAAATAATCAAACAAGGAATCAAAATTACGATTTAGAATATAAAATAGATGACAAGAAAATTAATATTAATGTTGTTGAAAATACAGAAATTATACAAAACTTACAAAATATAAAGCAATTTAATAATCAAAGTATTGTAAGGCTAAAAGATTTGAATGATACACAACTTCAAGAAATAATTAATACATTAACAAGTGGATTAAATTCAAAAGTAGAAGAGGTTAAAAATCAGATTGCTTATAATGATATTGAGAAAATGTTGATAGAAATAGAATTAATGAGAAATACTACTGTATTAGGTTCTGATGGAATAACAGAAACAGAAAAGAATAGATTTAATTCTAATTTTGAAATAATACAAGGAGAAAACTTAGAAACAGAAAGTGTAGAAAGATTTATTCAGATAATTAAGAATAATATATCAAATATGGAGGTTGTATCTGATAGTGAGTTAAGATTAACAATAGAAAGAAATCAAAGCAATGAAGAAGTTGTTAATATGTTGACAGAGTTTTTAGAAAATAATGGAAATAATAAATATAATATAAGTGTTCACTATGATGAAAATGGACTTGTAAACCAGTTAATTCTAACTATTGTAGAAGATAATCAAGAATAAAAAAATATGTCAAAAGAACATAGAAAAAAATATTAAAGAAAAAAATTAAAAAAATGTTAAAAAAGTGTTGACAAAGAAAAAAAGTTAATGTATAATAAAAATCGTTCCGCATAAGTGGACATAAAAGTACATTGAAAAATAAACAAAAATCCTTTAGAGAAAAACCAAGCGGTACGAAAGTACCAAAAA
>CALXAY010000057.1 GCA_944386415.1 uncultured Clostridia bacterium
TGCAAGTAAGTGTCTTCTGTTTGATTTTGTTCTTTTTACTTTTCCTGTAGCTGTTAAAGAATATCTCTTTTTAGCTGCTTTATTTGTTTTTAATTTTGGCATAACTAAAACTCCTTTCGCTTTTTTATATTTTATAGCAGAATTATTTTTCTGCTTTTTTAGCTAAAATTATAAACATGTTTCTACCTTCTAATTTAGGTTTCTTTTCTACAGTTGCAACATCTTCTAAATTTTCTATAAATTTATTTAGAACTACTTCTCCTGCTTTAGAGTTATTGATTTCTCTCCCTCTAAATCTTACTGTTACTCTTACTTTGTTGCCATCTGCTAAAAATTTTTTTACATTTTTTAATTTAAAGCCAAAGTCATGTTCTTCAATGTTTGGAGTAACTCTTATTTCTTTTACTTCTAAAACTCTTTGTTTCTTTTTTGCTTCTTTTTCTTTCTTTGCTTGTTCAAATTTATACTTTCCATAGTTCATAATTTTACAAACTACTGGGTTAGCATTTGGTGCAACTAATACTAGGTCTAAGTTTTTATCTTCTGCTCTTTCTAAAGCATCATTTAATGACATTACTCCTAGTTTTTCACCATTTTCTCCAATTAGTTGAACTTCCTTTGCTCTAATTTGTCTGTTGATAGGTAATTCTTGTTTTATAAAAAACACCTCCAATAATAAAAAAATTTGACTTTTGTTACAAGTCAAATTAAAACACAAATCTAGTAAGTAATTACTAAATCTTATTTAATTCTAACCCTTTTCCTTAACTTAGATAGGGTGAGAAGTTTTACTTCTTCTTGTAACGTATAATATTATACATTACAAAAACTTAATTGTCAAGTGGTTTTGAAAATTTTCTTATGTTCGTTTTTTATTAATTATAAGAATTATCTTCTACCAAAATTTACTCAAAAACATTAAATATTGCATCAGCAATTTTTTCTATAGTTTCTTGTGATAAATAACTATATATTGTAGTACCACCATCGGCATTTATTTCACTTTTAGTTTCATAAAACTCTCCGTGATACTGATAAGTCAATAAAATATTCTTCACTATTTTTTACTATTTTTAATGCATCTGATCCTACTCCAAAAGAATTTCCATGATAAATTTCATAATCATCTTTTTTGGTCACTAATTTCCAATTGTCTATCTTTTTTATTATGGGAAGATGCGATTTGTCTTCTTTAGATAAGAAACGAACATTAATCATCCCCTCATCCATATTAATTCCTATATCTAAAAAAGCATTTACATTATATATTTCTTCTATAGTTATTTTACTAGTATCTAAAACTCTTCCATCTAATACAGTAATCCCATAAAATTGCTCTTCTAAAGTTTTTGGTTCATTGGATAATATAATAAGGCTTGATATTTTTAAAACTTCATTTTTATCACTGCCCGTTATTTCAAGTGTACAAGTATCTTCTTTTCTATATAAATCATAACTTATACTTTCTTTTTGCTCTCCTCCATTAGGACTGTTATATGAATAACTGTTAGTTACCTCATATAATTTAGTAGATTCATCTTCATATATTATTGTATATTTTTTTGATTCATTCGATGTTAGAGGTTCATTTGGTGGTAAGTTTTCAAATACAGTTTCATTTTTACTTATAGAAATTCCACCTTTGCCTCTATGTAAAAGTAAGTGATTATTTCTTATAACAATTTCATCATAGTCATTTATTATTTGTGGAATATCAATTTCATATGCTGTTCCATTACCAAAATTGTAAGTTATTTTTTTATTAAATAAATCATAAGTAGATGCTTTGTTTTGATTTATATTCATCACCCAAAAAATTCCTATAGCAACTACTATTACTATAATTAATATAACTATTAATAAAACTTTCCTTCTATTTTTTCTCATTTTTATCCCCTTTTTCAAATTATTTATATATCTATATTAACTTTGCTCTCCTTCATTGTCAATAGAACTCGAAAGATAAAAGACTAATCTTTCATTTTTTAAAAAAGCTTTATATAATAATTATTTTTCAAATTTTTTACGAGTGTATTGAATTAAATTGAGTATGTGTTAAATCTCATTAGTTTGATAATTTTAGAAATTTAAAATTCTTGTATTCTTACTACTCAATTTTTTTAATACTTTTTTATTATTTATTTTCTATCCATCCTATAAATTCTTCATAACTATTTATATCATCTTCTACTCCTATTGTTTTTCCTTCATAATCTTTTCCATCAATTCCTTTTACACCTATTGTATTTAAATAATATAATGAACTTATATTATTTATATTATTTTCATTTAATATTTTTCCTATTACTGCTCCTATTTGATTTTCTCCTTCTACTTTTCCTTTACTATAACATTTTGTTATTGTAAATGTATTTGCACTTTCTCCTACAATTCCTCCAATTGAAGTTTTTCCTATTACTTTTCCTTTATTATAATTATTCTCTATTGTTCCACTGTTATTATTTCTTATTTCAATAAATCCAATTATTCCTCCTATATTTTTTCCTTTTCCACTAACTCCAATTGTTCCTTCATTTGTACAATTTTTTATGTTATTCATAGCATTTCCTGTAGAAGGATATCCTATTATTCCAATTATTCCCCCTGCACCTTCACTTTCACTTTCTACTTTTCCACTATTCTTGCAATTATCTATCGTGGTATTTATTATTACACCTGCTATACCACCTATTCCCTTTCCTCCAATTATATCTCCTGTATTATAACAGTTACTACAAACATAACTACCGTTGCTATCTCCCATATTTCCTACTATACCGCCTATTCTTTCTATTTTTCCTATTACTTTTCCTGTATTATAACAATTTTCTATAGAGTCATAACATCCTCCTACTATTTCTCCTATACATCCTGCTCCTCCTGCAATTTCTCCTTCATTATAGCATTCTTTTACTAACGTTGTTTCTACAGCATACCCTATTACTCCACCACAATAATTAGCATCCCCAGATGATTCATTTGCACTTACTTTTCCTGTATTACTACATTTTATTGCATTTACTCCAGAATTTAGTGCTCCTACAACACCACCTACTACCCAATTATTGTCTTTTAATATAACTGTCGTATTTTTATTATGGCAATTTTCAACATCACCTGAATTTACCATTCCTATAATACCTCCTGTATATCCAGATCCCTCTATATAACCATCCTTAACAGTTAAATTTTTAACAGTAGCAGATACACCAAATATTCCAGAGTAGTCAGTTTCTTCATTTACATATACTCCTTTTATTGTATAATTATTTCCTTCAAAATTAGCTTTTAGGCAGTTATCAAGTGTTTTTCCTATAGGTTTCCATTGTACCCCACTTGTTAATTCTCCATTTTCTTGTCTTGCTCCTAAATCTATATTATTCATTAAGTTTACTGTTGTATTTTCATTTAATACTATGTCACTTTCTTGATAGCCTTCTTCTGCTATTTGTACTTTTTGCTCTTCTGTTAATTTGTTTCCATTATTTACAAAGTCTGCTAAAAACTTTAATTGGGCTCCATTATATATATTCCAATTAAACTCTTTTATCTCTGGTACTTCTGTACTTTCTCCATCCCATATTTCTACTTTTCCTTTTTCTATATCTCCATCTTCATATACTGTTACTTCTGCTTCTCCTCTTTTTACAAACTTAGAAAATCTCTCGTTGAGCATCCATTTGGTACCATTAAGCGTTCCTTAGGTTTTACTCATGTTTTCGTTAAAGGTTTAGATAGGGTTTCCTCTTGGACATCCTCTGTTTTTCTTGCCTATAACTTTAAAAGAGTTCTAAATATCATAGGAGTTAAAAAATTAATAGAGGAATTAGCTACCAATTAAGGGTAGTATTCCTCTATTTTTATATCTTTTTTTCTAATTTTTATTTTTTATCTTTTTTAGTATCGTTTTTTTCTAATTTTTCTTCGTTTTTTAATTTTTTCATTCAACAATCTGGTGTGTGTACAGCCTCAAGACTTACATGGTCTATCATTTTTGTTTTCTCCTTTTCTTTTGTTTTTTCTTTTTAACCATTTTCATTTTACACAATCTTTTCTGTTTTGTAAATACTTTTTATTAAAAAGTTAGGGTAAAATATTTATATAACAACTTGAAATATCTTCCTTGATATTATATTATTATGATAATATTTATTTAATGTAAGCAAAACAAATGACGAAAGGATACCTCAAAATATGAATCAGGATTTAATAGATAAAACTATACACGAAATGATTTATAGTGATGAATATGTCATAAAAAATTATTATGGAATTATGATACATGTATATAATGATTTAGATAAATATTTAAGTAAGATTCCTGATATTTATGATAAAATTCATATAGCTCAATTTGCAAATAATTTTGATAAAGTTAACGAATTAATTGCCTCATTAAAATTAAGCGATGAAATAAGAGCAAAATATGAAAGATTATTGCAAAATAATGCTGATTTAAATGAAACCATAGATATTCGTATTTTATCTTCTAAGTATAATTTTTTAGATGATATATTAGATATGATTGTTACTGATAGAATTGTTCAAGAACAATTACTTTCCTTATCTGATGAAAAACTTAAGTTATTTAAAATCTTATACCAAAGGATTGAACAAAATGTAGATTATAACATTCCTTATATAACCACCATACTAAATAAAATGGGAAAAATAACACCTTATTCATCATGGCGAAATAACCCAAATTATAGATATGAAGAACTTGAGAATTCCATTATAGAAAGTCTAAAAAATGGAGAAACACTTTCTGATGAAGAAATAGATAATTTATTATATTTATATACTTCTAACGTAAAATGGGAAGTTAATAACTTGAAAGAATTAAGTAACTTTCCAAGTCTCTTTCAAACTCATATTGATAATTTGATGAAAAAAGCACAATCTCAAGAACCTAAAGACATTGATAATATAAAACTTGCTCTATTGTTAAAAACTTATGGAATTAATTTAGAGGCTGCAACAAATATATGTAAAAAATACAATATAAAAGGTATACCTATTACTAAAGAAAATGTTGATTTATTCCAAATGTATAAAGCAATATTAGACATAATTAGAGAAGATAATCCTTATGTATTAATTGATACATATAATCAATTTTCAAAAGAAATGTCTCCTCATCCAAATTTTATGAGGACAATAACTTTTGAAAATTCTATGAGAAAAGTATTTTCTAAAACTTTAAACTCTAGTATATATAAATGTAACGGTTCTTATACAACTACTAATGATGGAGTTAATATATTCGATGCTGGAACTGACTTTAAAATGATAGTAACTGCAATAGGTGCATATCAAAATAATTTTTTAGATCAAGAAAATTATTTTGATTACTGGAACTCTCCTACTATAAGATCTCATGGGAATTGTTGTAGTTTGATCGGAAACAATAATTTGTCAATGGCAAATCCCCAAAATATCATTTTAGGTTTTTCTACTATGGATGAAAATATGCTTTTATTAAGTGGTTGTAGAGATATCAATTCTACCCCTACAAGTAGAAATTTTAATATTGCCTCTGAAGAGAGCTTTGGAACACATGAAGATGATCCTCGTATTGAATTCTCTAATCCAGATATTTTAATTGATAACACAAGAGGAGATTATAATGAACTTGTTTACGAAAGAAGAGATTTAAGTAGTAATCCTTTATTTTATAAAAAGAATCCAGATTATATTGTTTTTATTGAAGAATATGAAAATATTGATGACTATTTTGAAGAATATAAGGACGACCCTGATGCATTAGCTTATTTAAATGAGCAAAAGAAATCACAAAAACATCAATTAGAACAATCATTAAGGGCTGCAAAAGATTTTAATATTCCTATAGTTAAAATTAATAGAGAAAGATGTGCCAAACAAGCAATAGTTGAAATAGAACAGTTATTATCCAATTTTGAAAGCACGTTAGATTCTACATATTTAGAAAGAGTAATTTGTGAGTTTGAAAATAATAGAGTTGGTAATCATAATAAACATGCAATAATTAGAGACAAATATTTTTCAACTGAACAAATGAGTATTTATTTAAATAGATTAGAACAAGCTATTTCTAATGTGAAAGATAGTAGTTTAAAAAACTCTTTATTAAATAGATATAAAAAAGCAATTATTAGTGAACAAGAAAAAATAAAAAAAGCTGACAATATCACTAGAACAAATGGTCAAACAAGTGGAATAGATTTTGAATCTACTTTTTCTAGAATAGAAGAAATGGCGACTAAACAGTTTACAAGATAAAACAATTATCTTGTGAAATTTCTATTAAGGAGATAATTTATGAATATAGAAGAAAAAATAAGAAACGAAAATAAAGAAATTAGTAAATCAATTTTAAGAATTATGAAAGATATAAAAACTAATTATGGTGAAAAAGGAAAAACTAATTTAGAAGAATTTAAAATTAATCCAAAAGAAAAATATAATCCAGACGATTTATTTAAAAACAAATTTACTACTAATGAAAATAAAAATAAGGATATAGATGTAACAAACGATGACTCTTCAATAGTAAAATATAAAGAATCCTTTTTTGCTAGATTTACAAACAAGATTAAAAAATTGTTTAAAATAGAATAAATTTGATTTTTCAAAAACACTTATTATTATTTTATCAATAAGTGTTTTTTATTTCTTTTCATTTCTTTACTTTAATTCTCCAGGATAAAGACATGAAAAAATTTTTCTAATGTCTATATCCATTGAATCATCTAGCTTTAGAGATGGTTGATGTATCAAAATTACGTAGTATTTTGAATATCTCAACTGTCTCTTTTTCTACATTT
>CALXAY010000058.1 GCA_944386415.1 uncultured Clostridia bacterium
ACTTTGTAAAATTTATACAAAAAAATACTTATATCTTTATTTTTTTGTGAAAGTGTGTTATAATATATTTAGTAGATTATTGTACGGAGGTTAAAAATATGTTTGAGAGTAAATATAGTAAAGTATTAACGGTAATATTAGTAATAGTAATAGTAGCGATAGTTGGTCTATTGGGTTTTTTAGCATTTGACTTTTTCCAAAATTATATAGTAACAAATGATGCATCAGAATTTGTAGAAGATTTCAAAGGAGAGGTTGCCTCAGGAGATAATACAAATGAAATGGACAATGCAAATACTGTAGGAGATGGATCAAATCCTTTTGATCAGCTTCAAGGAGCAGATACAGGAAATAGTAATTCATCAACTCAAAAAAGAACATATAAGGGATTTGGAGTATTAGGAACAATGGAAATTCCAGCAACGGATTTTGAATATCCAATACTTGAAAAGGTAACTAAGAAATCTATCGAAACATCAGTAGCATTTCAATGGGGAGCAGGAATAAATCAAGTAGGAAATAGTGTAATAATAGGTCATAATTACAGAAATGGATTATTTTTCTCAAATAATAAGAAATTACAAATAGGAGACAAAATATACATAGAAGATAATTCAGGAACAGAAATGACATATACAATATATGATAAGTTTGAAACATCAGATTCTGATACATCATTCTATCAAAGAGATACTGGAGGAAAACCAGAAGTAACATTATCAACATGTACTGATGATAGTAGTGCAAGATTGATTATCTTAGCAAGAGTTGAATAAAATAAATACATATATAAAGTAAAGGAATTTATAAAAATTCCTTTATTTTTTTTTCTATTTTGTATATAATAGGAAAGAAAAATAAGCAAATAAGAGGTGCTAAAATGAATAAGAAAGAAGCAAAAGAAAGAATTGAAACTTTAAGGAAACAAACTGAATATTATGCAAAAAAGTATTATGATGATGATAAACCAGAGATATCAGATTTTGAATATGATATGTTAATGGTAGAATTACGAAACTTGGAGAGTAAATATCCAGAATTTAAATCAAAAGATTCACTAACAGAGAAAGTAGGAGGACATGTTAAAGAAGGATTTGAAAAAGTAACGCATGAAGTACCATTACAAAGCTTGCAAGATGTATTTAGTATAGAAGAAGTAAATGCATATATAGAGAAGATAAATGAAAAAGCTAAAGAAAATAATATAGAAAATAAAACATACGTGGTAGAAACAAAAATAGATGGATTGTCAGCAGCATTAGAGTATAAACAAGGAAAATTTGTAAGAGGAGCAACAAGAGGAAATGGATTAGTAGGTGAAGATGTAACACAAAATCTAAAAACGATAAAAACAATACCTATGGAATTAAACGAAAAAATAGACATAATAGTACGTGGAGAAGTATTTATATCTAAAAAAGATTTTGAAAAAATGAATAAAAAAAGAGAAGAAAAAGATGAAGAACTATTTGCAAATGCAAGAAATGCAGCAGCAGGATCACTTAGACAATTAGATAGTAAAATAACAGCTAAAAGACCATTAGATATCTATATTTTTAATGTGCAAAAAATTGATGACAAACAATTTAATTCACATTTTGAAGAATTAGAATATTTAGCAAAATTAGGATTTAATGTAAATCCTGTACGTATTCCATGCAAAGATAAAAAAGAAGTAGAAGAAGCAATAAAAAAGATAGGAAAAGAAAGAGAAAAATTAACATTTGATATAGATGGAGCAGTAGTAAAGGTAGATGATTTAAAATTTAGAGAAATTTTAGGTCAAACTGCAAAAACTCCAAGATGGGCAATAGCATATAAATATCCTCCAGAGAGAAAAGAAACAAAACTAAAAGACATAGTTTGCCAAGTAGGAAGAACAGGAGTGATAACACCAATGGCAATATTAGAACCGGTAAAGGTGGCAGGTTCTACAATATCAAAAACAACACTTCATAATGAAGATTTTATAAAAGAAAAAGATTTAAAAATAGGCGATATAGTAGTGATACAAAAAGCAGGAGATGTAATACCTGAAATAGTTGAAGTAAAGAAAAATAAAAGAACAGGCAAAGAAAAAAAATTTAATATGCCAAAAGTATGCCCAGTATGTGGAGCAGAAGCAGTAAGAGAAGAAGGAGAAGCAGCATTAAGATGTACAGGAATAGAATGTCCAGCAAAACTATATAGAAACTTAGTACATTTTGCATCAAGAGAAGCAATGAATATAGATGGATTAGGTGAGCAAATAATAAAACAATTATTAGATAAAGGATTAATTAGTAATATGGCAGATATATATACTCTAAAACTTGAAGATATTGCATCACTTAAGAAAAATGGAACAAAATTTGCTCAAAATTTAATAAATGCAATAAATAGAAGTAAACAAAATGATTTATATAGACTAATAACAGCATTAGGGATAAGACATGTAGGAACAAAAGCTGCAAAAGTTTTAGCTAGAAGATATAAAACAATGGATAGATTAATGAATGTAACGTCAAGTGAACTTTCCTTTGTAGAAGATATAGGTCCCGTTATGGCAGAAAGTATAAGAGAGTTTTTCTTACAAGAGCAAACAGTAGATTTAATAGAAAGATTAAAACAAGCAGGAGTTAATATGGAGAGTTTAGAAGAAGAAGGAGAAGACAATAGGTTTGAAGGAAAAACATTTGTATTAACAGGAACATTAGAAAAATATACAAGAGGAGAAGCAGGAAGTATTATAGAGAAATTTGGAGGGAAGACATCTAGTTCAGTATCCAAAAAAACAGATTATGTAATAGCAGGAGAAGAAGCTGGTAGTAAATTAACAAAAGCACAGAATCTAGGAATTACAATATTGTCAGAAGAAGATTTTGATGAACTAATTAAATAATGTCCAATAGGGACGTTTCCTTTTGGACATTTTGTCCAATTTGGGACACATTTTATAAAATATATGAGGAGGATATATGGAGGATTATACTTTTGAAAAAATGTGGGTAGATTTAAGAGATGGATATCAAATATATTATACTTATGTAGGAAATAGATATGTATTATTTAAAACAGCAGATAATTGTTACACGCAGAAATTAGTATCAGAACACAAGAAAAATCCACAACCACGAATGCTTATGCTAACATTAAAAAGAGTAAAAGAAATGTTTCCACATATGGAAGATATAGAATATAAAAGAGATGATTTTTAAAAGGAAAAAATAAATATATTATATTTATAATGATAAATGTAATAAAAATTATGTTATGTAAGGAGAAGGAAAAATGGCTGTAATAATAGATGGAAAAAATTTAGCAAAAAAGATAAGGAGTAATTTAAAAGTAGAATGTGATAAATTAAAAGAAAAAGGAATTATACCAAAACTTGCAGTTATAATGGTTGGTGATAATCCAGCATCTAAAGTATATGTGAAAAATAAAAGTATAGCTTGCAATGAAGTTGGAATAGAATATAAAGAATACCTTCTAGATGCAAATATTAAGCAAGAGAATTTATTAGATTTAATAAAAAAGCTAAACAATGATGAAACAGTAAATGGAATACTATTGCAAAGTCCAATACCAGAGCATTTAAATATAAATGAAGCATTTAAGGCAATAACATATTTAAAAGATGTTGATGGATTTACTCCTTCTAGTGTAGGAAAGCTTTGTATAGGTGAGGATACATTTGTATCATGTACTCCCTTAGGGGTAATTAAAATGTTTGAAGAGTATAATATTGACTTAAATGGTAAAGATGTGGTAATATTAGGAAGAAGTAATATTGTAGGAAGGCCACTTATACAGTGCTGTTTACAAAAGAATGCAACTGTAACAGTATGTCATTCGAAAACAAAAAGTTTAGAAGAGCACACAAAAAGAGCAGATGTAATTATATCAGCTATAGGAAAGCCTAAGTTTGTAACGGCTGATATGGTGAAAAATAACGTAGTTATAATAGATGTTGGAATAAATAGAGATGAAAATGGAAAATTAGTAGGAGATGTTGACTTCGAGAATGTAGAAAAGAAAGCAAGCTATATAACTCCAGTTCCAGGGGGAGTTGGTCCAATGACAATAGCTATGCTTATGAATAATGTAATTAAAGCAACAAAAGAACAGTATAAAGAAAAATTAATGTTATAAAATTAAATAATAAAGATGGGGCATTATTTGTTAATAATGCTCTTTTTATATTTTAGGAGGATTCTATGATTGAAGAAAAAAAGTATTGGATATGGTTTAGTTTAATAAAAGGTTTAGGTATTAAGAAGAAACAAATATTGTTAAAAATTTATAAAAATCCTAAAAAAATATATTATCAAAGTAGAAATGAATTATTAAAAATAAATGGAATAGGAATAGAAACAGCGAACAATATTTTAGATAAAACTATAAAAGAAGCGGTTAATAAACATATTTCATATATGATTAAAAATAATATAGATATTATACCAATTGTGGATAAAAATTATCCACAAAGCTTAAAACAAATATATGATCCACCAGTTAGTTTATATATAAAAGGAAACAAAGAAATATTAAATAAAAAAGGAATATCTATAATAGGATGCAGAGAAGCAAGTGAATATGGTAAGAAAGCTGCTAAATATTTTGGTTATAGTTTATCAAAAAATGGAGTTAATATAATAAGTGGATTAGCTAAAGGTGTGGATAGTTATTCACATATGGGGAATTGTTGTGCATTAATAGAAAGAAATTATTCACAAAGTAAAAATTATAAACATGTGGATAAAATAATGTATTGTGGAAAACCAATAGCAGTTGTAGGAAATGGATTAGATATGGTATATCCATTAGAAAATAAAAAGTTACAACAAAAGATAATAGAATTAGGAGGATGTATTATTTCAGAATATCCGATTGGAACAAAACCAAGAAGAATACATTTTCCAGCAAGAAATAGAATAATTAGTGGGATGAGTGGCGGAGTAATTGTAATAGAAGCAAAAGAAAAAAGTGGAACATTAATAACTGTAGACTTTGCATTAGAACAGGGAAAAGATATATATGTAGTACCAGGAAATATAAATTCAATAAATTCTGTTGGAACGAATGAATTAATAAAACAAGGTGGAAAATTAATAACAACATATAGAGATGTTGAAATTTAGAAAGAAAGATGTTATATTTAAAACGATGACTAAAGATAATAGGAGAGTAACATATGAAAAAAATTGAAGAAGCACATTTAAGAAAACGTAATATGAAATTATATACTTTGTATGTAATATTTGGTTCAGATTTATTGTTTTATTATGGAGTTAAAATTTTGTTTTTTTCTCAAGTAAAACATTTATCAGATGCAGATATAGTATTTTTATCAACTGTTTTTGCATTGGCATCATTAGTTAGTCTTGTGTTTGCGAATTTTATAAATAATAAGACAAGTAACAGAAAAACATTAATAATAGGAGATATAGTAAATGCAATATCAATGTTTGTATTAATTGTAGGTAATGGATTTGTACAAATGGCAATAGCAGAAATGTTAAATGCAGTTGCATTTGCATTAAAGAATATTTCAACAGGTCCAATGCTTGAAGAATCAATACCTAAAACAGATAAGAAGAGTGAAATTTTTTCAAGAATAGATGGAAAGGCCTATTTTAAATATTGTATATTTTCAGCAATAGCAACAGTTATATCGGGATTTTTATATAATGTAAATCCATATATTCCTATGATTTTATGTTTAATATGTACAATTATTTCAGCAATAATATCTGCTAACTTCAAAGAAGTTTCTAAAAATAGGAAAAATAAACAAAAGGACTTGATGAAAGTAGTAAAAGAATTAAAAGAAGGTTTTACATACACAATAAAATCAAAAAGAATACATGCTTTATTTTTAGCTTTAGGATTTATGTGGGGAGTATTTATACTATATATGACATATCAAACAACTTTATTAAAAAATATGAATATTTCAGCAGCAAGTATAGGAATAATTGCAATGTTTTTGGAAATAATAAAAGGTTATGGAGGAAGATTTGCAAACCAGTATAATAAAAAGATGAAAAATAAATCTTTAACAATTTTAGCTTTAACAGTATCTATTTCATTCATAATTGCTGGAATTGGAAGTTTAATAAATATTCCTTTTGCAATACAAATCGTAATAATATTAGTAGCATTTATTACAATTGATACTATTAGAGGACTTTATATGGTTTTATATAAAAAGTACGATAATAATTTTTCAAATGTAAAAATACTTCCAACAATATATACAATGACAAATATATATTGGAATTTAGAAAGGGTTATAATCACGTCAATAGGTTCTTTTATATTAACTATAGTTGATGTAAAATATGGATTTATTATAATGGGAATAATATTTATTCTTGCTACAATATTAATTAGTACTTATATGAAGACAAGAGTTGGATTAAGACCAGAAGAATATGACAAAGAAGATTTGAAATATGTAGATGAATAAAAAAGAGA
>CALXAY010000059.1 GCA_944386415.1 uncultured Clostridia bacterium
ATTGTGCTCTTGGACATTGTGCTCATAAACTTGTTAGAGTAATTTTCAAAATGTTAAAAAGTAATGTTGATTTTAATCTAGATTAATTAAATATTTATTTTTCAATGTGTTCAGCCGTTTTAAAAAAATTAACTAAAAACGGTTATTAAGGTTGACCCTTTTTATATAAAAAATTCCAAAAAATTTTTTCACTTTTCTATTGACTTTTCATAGTTGGTCTCCTATAAATTAATAATTTCTATTTTATCTCTATATATAATTCCTGCAATAGAATCTGAAACAACAATACTTGTTATTTCCTGATTTGCTATATATCTCTTTACAAGCCATCCTCCTGTATTTATAAATTCTATTTCTGTTCCTAAATTTAATGCAATTATATTTCTATTTGTATAAATTTCTTTTGCGACATAATTTACAGTATATTGCCTTGTTTCTTTTGAATCAGTATTTATAATATTTACAACTGAATCAGCACTAAATAACCCAGATGATTTTTCTTCAACATAGCATATATTGTTTTCCAATTCTATTGCTTGGAATATTATCTTTTTGTCATTACTTTCTAATAATATATTTTCCTTTTCGTTTTCTATCTCTGTTATAGAGTCTGTATACATGCAAATTAATTTTCCTTTTTCTTGATATCTTACATTTGTTATTAATTTTCCTACTTCACTAGTATACGTTTTTTCCAAAGAATCTTCAGTTTGTCCTTTTTCTGCCTTATCTATAGACATTATCCTTATTGAAGATTGTATCATTGTCCCTGATGTATCAACCTCTGCAATGGCCAAATGTTTATTATCATTTGATATACTTACATCCACTGCTCTTGTATATGCCAAAAATATACTAAACATTTCTTTTCCTTCAGGATTATACATTTTTATTACTGTTTTATTACTTGTTCCAGTAATTAAAACTGCTACATAACCATTTTTATTTACATATATTTGAGAAATATTTCCATCTAATTCTGCTTCCCATACGATATTTTTATCTTCTAATAAATAGAATTTTTGTCCCTTATTTTCTGCTATTGCTAAAAACCTATTTGCTGAACTAAATATTGGATTTGATATTTGTATATCTAAACTTGCTTCTTTATTTCCAGTGTTTCCATAGATAATAAATTTTGTCTGATTTAATATTCCAATATATTTATTAAATGCATATATATTTTCAATTTGCTCTTCATTTAATTCTATTGTTATAGCTGTATCTTGCTCTACTTCTTTTCTAAAAACATTTTTGTCCATCCACTCACGAATTTGCTTATTAGATACATATAATCCAACAGTAATTATTATAGCAACTACTAGAATAACAATAAAAATAGTTATAATTATTTTCTTTTTATTTATTTTTTTAACCCCTTCCTCAAATTCTTCTTTCCAAACATCTTTCATAATATTTCTCCTTAGTTTTGATGTTTTTATTTTACTATAAGAAATAATAAAAAGCAAGATAAACTTGCTTTCTATTACTTTATAATCCTTAATTTTTTACTAATTTCTATTTCTTTCTTCTTCTAACCTGCCATACAATAATTCCCGCTATGATTATTAAAACTGGTATAATAAATATAATTGCCATTATTATATTATTTTGTTGTTCTGTTACTGTATAAGAAACTTGATCTTCATTTTTTCTAATTGTTATTGAATCTTCTCTTTCATTTAAATATGAAACCGCATTTAAAATCATATCTGCATTATTATATAATTTTATTGCATATGTTACATATCCTGCATTATCTGGTATAGGCACATCCATAGCAAACATCTCATTTGAGAATATAACTAACTTAGATGTTGCAGTATCTTTTATTTCTTTAGTTGCTATTGCTGCTACTGTTGAGTTTCCTGCTTCTTCATCTTTTGAAGTTTTTGTTGCTGATGTTTGTGTTATATCTGTTCTTAGGAATGCTGAATCACTAGTTTGTGCCAAAACTTCATATCCTACACCTAATTCTTCTAATTTTTCTTCATTAAATGTAATTTTTCCAGCATCAACTAAACACAAATTAACAGACATATTTAATTTTTGAGTTAAACTTGTAGATTGTGTAGGCTCTATTATAATATCAGGATATCCTGATTTCATATTAGAAGTATTTCCTTCAAATAATATTCCATTTGAAATATTTATACCATATTCATCTAATACTGTTTGAAAATTAGTTAAAGGTTCACCTGTAATGTTTGGTCCACACATTAGTAGTAGTTTTCCTCCACTTCTAATATAACTTATTAAACTATCTCTTTCCTGCTCTGTAATATCTTCACCTAATGTTGAAATTACTAAGCAATCACAATCTTCAGGTATTCCTCCATTTGCAAAAATATCAAGTGTATCTACTTCGTTTGCTTCATCCATTATTTTCTGCATTATAGTAGAAAAATAATTAACATCATATGCTAAATGATTAGACATAAAGTAAATTTTAGGTTTTTCATCTATTATTACATCTAATATTGCATTTGTAATTGCTTCTTCTGTTTTATCTACTGATTGATATGTTGTATAGTCAATTGTATACATATCATTTTCAGTAACTTCCTTCTCTCTATCTCCACAAGATACTAATATTAAACTATCTGTTGCTTGTAAAGAATATTCTGTCATTAAATCTGTTCTTGAAGATATATCATCTATCCTTTCCAATTTAATATTATCATTTAAAGCTTTATATTTTTCCATAAAATTAAGTAGAGAAGTATTATTACCATAATTAATTAAAGTTATTGTTACTTCTTTATCAATATTGCCAAGCTTATCTCTACTTTCATCTGATAAAGAATATATTTTTTCTTGAGTACAATCTATTTCTGGCAAAACAACCTTTTCTAATAAAATGTTTATTCCAATATATATTAAAATTATTATTGCTACTAAAATTAGTGTTTTCGTTCCATCTATTAACCATTTTTTCTTCAAATTCTCTCCTAATTTCTTGAAGAATCTTTTAATTTTACCTGGATTTTTATTTTTTTCCCTTTTGACTATAGCTTTAGTATTTTTCTCATCTTTATTTTTTTCTTTAAGACTTTCCTTATCCTCTTTTTTCAATCTTTTCATCTCCTTACTTAACTAATTTTCTTCTTTGCATAACTATTATCGTTAAACTTAAAAATGCTACACTAAATAATAACAAACTTATTATATTTTCTATGGATATTACTCCTTGTATAAAACTTGTATAATAATTCATTAAAGCAAATCCTGCAAATATATTACTTATATCTGTTATAAATAGTGAAATAATTAAAAATGCAACTGTAATTACACCAGCTATTACTTGATTCTCTGTTAAGCTAGATGCGAAAATTCCAAAAGATAGTGCAGCTACACTAACTAATATAAATCCTAATATTGCAACCAAAGTTGTTACTAAATTTGGTTTTCCAAAACACATTACAATAAAGAAAAAGATAAATGATATTAATAAAGTTATAATTATAACTAGCAATGCTGCAAATAGCTTCCCAAGTACTATTTTAAACATTCCTGTTGGAGATGTTAATAAAAGTTGTTCTGTTCCATTTTTTCTTTCCTCTGCAAATGTTCTCATTGTTAATATAGGTACTATTATTATTAATCCATATAAAGCTGTATAATAATATAATACACTTAAATCCACACTTCCTGTTGGTAATACAGTTAAATAAAAAAACACACTAAAGCATAATAAGAATATTCCTATGACAACATATCCTATTGGTGAAAAGAAGTAACTTTTTAATTCTTTTTTTATTACTGCTAACATTATTTATTACCTCCTTCTATTATTTTCATAAAAGCATCTTCTAAAGTACTATCTGCTTTTTTCATTTCAAATATTGTAATGTTCTCTTTTGCAAGTTCTGTAAATAATATTTTTCTTAAATCTATGTTCTCTTTTGACTCTATCATATATTGCTTTGTTCCATCTTCATTTTTCTCTACTAATTCTATGCTTTTAATACCTTTTATTTTATCTTTAACTTCTTCCATTTTATCATCTGGATCTTCTACTGTTATATAAATACAATTTTTATTAGAAACTTTATTTTCTAAGTTTTCCGGAGTATCTATTGCTACTAATTTTCCCTTATTTATAATAATGACCTTACTACATACTTGGCTTACTTCTGATAATATATGTGAACTTAAAATTATTGTATGTGTTTTTCCAAGTTCTTTAATTAAATTTCTTATTTCCGTTATTTGTTTAGGATCTAACCCTACGGTTGGCTCATCTAGTATAAGAATTTTTGGTTCTCCTACTAATGCTCCTGCCATTGAAACTCTTTGCTTATATCCTCTAGATAAGTTTTTTATTAATTTTTTTTCAACGTCTTTTAGTCCTGTTTGTTCTATTATTTTTTGAATCTTTTCTTTTCGTGTTTTTTTGTCTACTTTTTTTAATTCTGCCATATAAGTTACAAACTCTTTTACTGTCAAATCAGTATAAAGAGGAACCCCTTCTGGCATATAACCAATTTCTTTTTTTGCTTTTTTAGGCTTTTTTAACATGTCGTATCCATCAATAATAATCTCACCTTCTGTTTGGTCAATAAAGCCTGTTAACATATTCATTGTTGTACTTTTACCGGCACCATTTGGTCCAAGTAATCCTACAATTTCGCCTTCGTTAATAGTGAAGCTGATATTATCTATGGCTACAAATTTTCCATACTTTTTTGTAACATTCTTAACCTCTATCACAAAAACTTCCTCCTTTTCTCTTACACATATTAATCGTTTATAATATTATCATTATATCTTTTTAAAGTAAAGTTTTTCACAAAGATTTCACATATCAAACTTAAGCTTCCGTAAACTTTGGTGTCTATTATAATCAAAAATTGCATATGTTGAACTAAGAGGTGTTTTGGTTTATGGAACTTATATCTACTTTTTTTATTTGTTTTTTTCTTGTTTTTCTATCTGAGCTTGGTGACAAAACTCAGCTTTTAGTTTTATCTTTTTCTACCAAAGATAGAGCAAGAAATATTTTATTAGGTGTTGCCCTAGGGTCTTTTTTTAGCCATGGTATAGCAATTCTTTTTGGTAGCAAACTTGGTTCTTTAGATAACGAAATTTTCAAGTTATATCTAGAGCTATTTACATATATATCTTTTATCATTTTTGGTATTATAGGATTTATACCTGAAAAAGAAACAAATTCTAATGATATTAAAAAATTTTCTTTTTTAAAGAAAATAAATAATATTAAAATAAATTATATTTTTATAATAGCACTAAGTATTATTATTGGTGAATTAGGAGATAAAACTTTTCTTGCCTCACTAGGTCTTGGTATTCAATATCCAAATTGCAAATTTTCTTTAGTTCTAGGTTCAATTGCTGGCATGGTTTTTAGTAATTCTTTTGCTCTTTTTTTTGGAAGATTTTTGGAAAATAAATTTAATCCGAAATTTGTAAAAATCTTATCAAATATATTATTCTTACTTTTTGGATCTATAGGACTTATAACTTTATCATTTTAGGTTAAAAAATTTTTTTACTTTAAACTTATTGACACTAACGTTTTTTTGTGTTATTATATAAATTGTCATTTGAAATGGGTCAGTAGCTCAGGTGGATAGAGCACAGGCCTTCTAAGCCTGGTGTCGGGGGTTCGAATCCCTCCTGGCTCACCAGAATAATTAAACCTAGAAACGCTTATATTTCAAGCCTTCTAGGTTTTTTATATTTAAAAAGTAATGCAGTAGTGATGCAGTAGGTTTTATGATATTTTTGCAACTTGTTGCTTAACAAAATCTAATGATGTTTCAATGTAAACGCCTTCTGTAATATCTGAGCCTTCAACATGACCTGCTAAGTATTGTATAGCTGATAAGTCTATTCCAATTTCTTTCCAATGTGTGAGTGCGGTATGTCTTAATCTATGTGTTGTTAATTCTAATGTGCAAATATGATATTTTGCATTTAATCTTTTTAGCCACGAGTTTACTTCGCTAGGTGTTATAAATGTATTTTTTTCATAATCCCAAAATAACAAATTATAAATGTTTCTAACTTTTTTATTGCATTGTTCTTCTATTATATCTACTAATTCACTAAATAAGTTATTATCTAATGGCAAATATCTTTGCCCTTCGTCTATTTGTGTTTTCTTATTATAAGTCTTTGTATGTTCTCCTAATATAACGTGATAGTGTTCATCCTGTGTTAGAGTGTTATGAACGTCAAATTGTTTTTTCTCCTTGTTGTAATCATTTTTTGAACGTGCTAATACTTCGCCAATTCTCATACCAGATATACTTTGCATTTTTGCTATGTTTCTATAAGGATGAT
>CALXAY010000060.1 GCA_944386415.1 uncultured Clostridia bacterium
GAAGTAAAAAAGCCAAACTGGAAACCAGAAGTAGTTTTAGCAGAAGATGAAGATGGAAATATAATAGGTTCTATATGTGTATGGATTCGTAAAATGCCTATATTTGGTAATATGATATATTCACCAAGAGGACCTGTTTGTGATATATATGACATAGCAGTAATGAAACAATTAACAGATGGAATAAAAGAACTTGGAAAAAAATATAATGCATTTGTATTTAGAAATGAACCAGATATTTTAAGTTCAGATGAAGATTATAGAGATGTAATAACAAGTTTGGGATATAGAATAAAAGATGATGCAAAAGATTTTAAAGATGAAATACAGCCAAGATATGTTTTTAGGTTAGATATAAAAGGAAAAACAGAAGAAGAGGTAATGGCAGGCTTTAAACAAAAATGGAGATATAATATTAGGTTAGCTGGAAGAAAAGGAGTGACTGTAAAAGAAGGAACAAAAGAAGATTTAAAAGATTTCCATAGAATAATGATAGAGACTGGGAAAAGAGATGGATTTATAATAAGACCATTAGAGTATTTTGAAAAGATGCATGACTCACTAGGAGACCATATGAAGGTATTAATGGCATATTACGAAGGAAAACCAATATCAGGAGTAATTCCAATCTTTTATGGAAATAAAACATGGTATCTATATGGAGCAAGTAGCAATGAACATAGAAATCTAATGCCAAATTACTTATTGCAATGGGAAATGATAAAAATGGCAATTAGAAGAGGTGATGATATTTATGACTTTAGAGGTGTATCAGGTGTAGTTGATGAAAATCATCCACAATATGGTTTATATAGATTTAAACAAGGATTTGGAGCAACATTTACAGAATTTATTGGAGAAGTATATTTACCATTTAAACCAATAACTTATAAATTATATAAGTTTTCAGAAAAAGCATTTAGAACATTAAGACAAATAAAAAGAAAATTATCTAAATAAAGGAGTAAAGTATTGAATACTTTAGTAATTAATAAAGATGATTTAAAACATAATATAGAAAAAATAAAAGAATTTGCAGAAAAAAGTCGGAGAAGATGATAATGGAAATAAATTGAAAATAATTGCAGTAGTAAAGGCTAATGGATATGGATTAGGATTAGTTAAATATACGAAATTCTTAATAGAAAATGGAATAAAAAGTTTTGCAGTATCAACAAAAGAAGAAGCTTTTTCTTTAAGAGAAGCTGAAATAAAAGAAGAAATATTAATGCTATCAGCATGCAATAAAGAAGATGAATTAAGAGAACTAGTAGATAAGGATATCATTTTAACACTTAGCTCCAAAGAGGATGCAAAATCAATTGATAATTTAGGTGAAAAATTAAATAAGAAAATAAAAGTACATTTAAAGATAGATACAGGTTTTGGAAGATATGGATTTATATATTCAAAAAGAGATGAATTAGTAGAAATTATAAAAAATTTAAAGTATATAGAAATAGAAGGGATTTATACACATTTTTCAGTAAGTTTTTTTGATGAAAAATATACTAAATTACAATTTAAAAGGTTTATAGATGTTATTGAAGTATTAAAAATGAATGGGATAGAAACAGGAATTTTACATGTATGTAATTCATCAGCATTTTTGAAATATCCATCTATGCACTTAAATGCAGTAAGAATAGGATCAGCATTTTTAGGAAGATTACCTTTTAAAGATTATTTAGGATTAAAGAAAATAGCATATGTAGAAAGTAAAATTACAGAGATAAAAGAATTACCTAAAGGATTTAATGTAGGTTATTCTAATTCATATAAAACCAAAAGAAAAACAAAAATTGCAACTGTACCATGTCGGCTATATGTCAGGATATAATGTAAAAGCAGAAGATGATTTATTTAGACTTGTAGATAAATTAAGATTTTTGAAAAATGATATAAAAAAAATATTTAAAAAAGAAGCTCTTTATGTAAAAATAGATGATGAGGAATATAAAGTCCTAGGAAGAGTTGGGGCATATCATATAATATTAGATATTACAAATAAACAAGTGAAAATTGGTGATAAAGTAGTATTAGAAGTGAATCCAAAATTTGTAGATTCTAACATAAGAAGGGAGTACAGATAGATGGAAAAAGAAAACGAGACCAAAGATATAAATAATGAAAAAAAAGATAATCAAATAGATAATAATGAAAATGAATTAAATATGGGATTTTTTAAAAAGATTAAATATTCGATTGTAAATATTGAAAAATATCCTAATATGTCTGCACAAGGATTTGGAAAAGCTATAAGTTATTTAGCCAAAATAGTTATAATGCTTACAATTGTATTTTGCTTAGGGATAGTATATCAAATACATTTAATAATTAACGAAGGAATAGAATATTTACAAAATAGTTTTCCGGAATTTTCTTATAAAGAAGGAACTTTAAGTGTTGACTCAGAAACTCCGATAATAATATCTGCGGAAGATTCAGTAGCAGGGGAGACTATAATTGATACTATAACTGAAGACCAAACAGTGATTAATCAATATACAAACCAAATAACCAATGCAGGTGGAGGAATTATAATTTTAAAGGACAGGATAATAGTAAAAAACGCAAGTATTGCGGGGACTATTAGCTATTCATATGTAGATGTTTTACAAGCTACAGGAATTAATGAGTTTAATAAACAAGATATAATAAATTTTGCTAGGAGCGGAAAAATTGTAACATTATATATAAGTGTGTTTTTAACAATATTTATGTATGTATTTATAATGTATTTCTTAAGTACACTTTCAGATGCATTACTACTAAGCTTTTTTGGATTTTTTACAGCATGGCTTGCAAGAATAAAAATGAGATATGTTGCAATATTTAATATGGCAGTATATGCACTTACTTTGTCAATTATATTAAATATGTTATATATAGGAATAAATATATTTGTACCATTTGAAATGGAATATTTTCAAGTTATGTATGCTGCAGTAGCTGCAATATATTTGGTAGCAGCAATATTTATATTAAAAAGTGAGTTTATAAAAAAACAAATGGAATTAATGAAAATAACAGAAGCACAAGAAATTATAAAAAAACAAATGGAAGAAAAAGAAAGAGCTAGAGAAGAAGAAAAGAAAAAAGAAAAGGAAAAAAATGAAAAAAAGAAAGATAAAAAAGAAAACGAAGAGAAAAATAAAAATGATAGTGAAGAACCACAAGGCTCTGGAGCATAGATTGAAAGTATAAAGAAAGAAGGAGGAAAAATGGATAGAGAAAAGAAAAATAAAAAGGAACAAGATAAAGAAAATAAAGGAAGAAATCTATTAATATTGATTTTAGTATTACTTATTATCTTGGCTATACTAATAGGATTAACAGTATATTTTACGAAAAATCAATCAAAAGAAGAAGAAAATACACTAGCATATACAGATTTAATTCATGAAATTAATAATCAAAATGTGGAAAGTGTAGAAATGACAACTGGAAGCAGTTCAGCAAAAGTAAAACTAAAAAATGAAGAAAAAGAAAAAACAACTATTGTACCAAATGTTGAAAGTTTTATAGAGTTATTACAAACTAAAGTAGAAGAAGGAAATGAAATAGAATTAGTTCAAAAACCAAGGAGTTTTATATCACAACTTCCAAATTATATAATTTCTTTATTACCAACAGCTATTATGCTTGCACTATTTATAATGTTATTTAAAATGCAAGGAATAGGTGAAAAAGGAAAAGTATATGATGATACAGAAAGAAAAACAAAAGTAAGATTTGCCGATGTTGCTGGTCTAGATGCAGAAAAGCAAGAGATGATGGAAATTGTTGATTTCTTAAAAAGACCAGAAAAATATACTAAAATGGGAGCAAGAGTACCAAAAGGAGTATTACTTTATGGGAAACCAGGAACAGGAAAAACTCTAATTGCAAAAGCAATTGCAGGTGAAGCAGATGTACCATTTATTTCAATGAGTGGATCAGAATTTATAGAAATGTTTGCAGGACTTGGAGCATCTAGAGTTAGAAAATTATTTGAAAAAGCAAGAAAATTAGCTCCTTGTATAGTGTTTATTGATGAAATAGATGCAATTGGTTCTAGAAGGACATCAAATAGTGGGGCAGAAACTGAAAATAATCAAACTTTGAATCAATTATTAGTTGAAATGGACGGATTTGGATCAGAAGAAACCATAATAGTTTTAGCTGCAACTAATAGACCAGAAATGCTAGATAAAGCACTTTTAAGACCAGGTAGATTTGATAGAAGAATTACTATACCAGCACCTGATTTAAAAGGAAGATTAGATATACTTAAGATTCATAGTAAAGATAAAAAATTAGCAGAAGACGTAAACCTAGAAAGTATTGCAGAAGACACAGCAGGGTTTACAGGTGCAGAACTTGAAAATATTTTAAATGAAGCAGCAATTACAGCAACTAAAAATAAACATGAAGATATAGAAAATGAAGACATTGAAGAAGCTGTAAAAAAAGTAACAGTAGGACTAGAAAAAAGAGAAAGAAAATATTCAGAAAAGGATAAAAAATTAACAGCTTATCATGAAGCTGGACATGCAGTTGTTAGTAGATACTTACCTACGCAAACTAATGTAAAAGAAATATCAATTATACCAAGAGGAGTTGCTGGTGGATATACAATGTATAAGTCTGATGAAGATAAATATTATATATCTAAAACAGAAATGCAAGAAAAATTAGTGGCCTTGCTTGGTGGTAGAGCAGCAGAAAAGTTAGTTTTAAATGATATATCAACAGGTGCAAGTAATGATATTGAAGTTGCAACAGGAATTGCAAGAGATATGGTAACAAAATATGGAATGAGTGATAAATTAGGACCAATAGATTTCCAAGGTAAAGAACCATATGAAATGCAGATGTTTGGTGAAAACATCGGAGATAAAATAGGAGAAGAAGTAAAAGAATTAATAAATACAGCATATAATAGAGCAATTTCGCTACTTCAAGAACATAGAGATAAGTTAGATGCAATTGCAGAAGAATTACTTCAACATGAAAAAATTAATGAAGAACAATTTGATAAATTTTTTGAAGGATAGTTTGTAAAGAGTGATTAGCTTCACTCTTTTTTTAAAAAGAATTTAAATACTTACAAGTTTCGACAAAATTTTTTAAAATTATTTGTTAAAATATTATTGTTTTATTACAATATAACAATTTATATCAAAGCTATTATTCAAAAAAGTTTTAATTTTAAATTAATTGTTTGATTAAGTTTTATCTATAAAATCCATTTTTCTATTGAAAAAGAATTATAAAGATGTTAAAATAAAGGAGGAAATATATGCAAGATAGCTTACCTTTAACATCTGATTATGTCTTTAAGAGAATTTTTGGACAAGAAGAAAATAAGAATGCTCTTAAGGATTTCTTAGAGAGCATATTAGATGTTGAAATAAAGAAATAAGAAAAATAAATAAAAAGTTAGCTTCTATCAAGTTTAAGTAATGAGGAAAGAAATAATTATTAATTTAGATTAAAAGCAATAAGAGATAAAGCAAGTGCAATAGATTATGCAACAAAATTAGGACTTGAACGTGGTATTAAACAAGGAATAAAACAGGGAGAGATTAAAAAATCTAAAGAAATAGAAAGAGTAAAAAAAGAAAATAAATAATTTTATTAGAATATCTGAAATCATTTGATATTTTAGTTGTAAGAGGTAAAATTAGGGGAGACCAACTATGAAAAGTCAATAGAAAAATGAAAAATTTTTTTAAAATTTTTCATATAAAAAAGGTCAACATTAATAACCGTTTTTAGCTAATTTTTTAAAAACGGCTGAACACATTGAAAAATAAATATTTAATTAATCTAAATTAAAATCAACATTACTTTTTAACATTTTGAAAATTACTCTAACAAGTTTATGAGCACAATGTCCAAGAGCACAAT
>CALXAY010000061.1 GCA_944386415.1 uncultured Clostridia bacterium
ATCATAATTATCTGTATCCATTTTTTCGTATCTGCCAACACCTAGTGAAAGTGTACCACCTAAAGTATTTCCTATAATAGTCTATTAAAAATAGACTATTTTTTTTGAATAATTTTTACCTTTATAAAGACTCTTATAAGTAAGAAACTTTATATTATAATAAAGAAGATGATATTATGAAAAATAATGGAATTAAAAAGATAATAATAAGTCTTTTAATCTTAAATTTTATAATATTAATTATAATAGGAATACTAATATATAACTATATAAAACTTTGTTCAACAGAACCGGTTGTATCTGATTTCATATTTAGTAGCAAAGAAGAATATAATACGGAAGATTTAGAAATAATTTCAAATAAAAATCAACAAGAAGAAAAGAAAATAAAAAGTAATCCAAACGATTGGAATTTATTATTAATAAATAAAAGCAATAAAATTCCTGTTAATTATTCTGTTGAATTATCTACAGTAGAAAATAATCAAAAAGTTGATAGTAGAATAGTCGAGTCATTAAATATTATGCTACAAGATGCAAGAAATCAAGGACTAAATCCAATTATTTGTTCAAGTTATAGAACAAATAATTGGCAAAGTCAATTATATAATAATAAAGTTAGAAAATATCTAAGTTTAGGATATAATAGTGAAAAAGCAAAAGAATTTGCTTCATATTGGGTAGCAATTCCAGGTTCGAGTGAACATGAAACAGGTTTAGCTTTAGATATTGTATCAAAAAGTTATCAGATATTAGATGAAAAACAAGAAAATACTAAAGAACAAAAATGGTTATTAGAAAATTCATATAAATATGGTTTTATTTTAAGATATCCAAAGGACAAGCAAGATATTACAATGACAAATTATGAACCGTGGCATTACAGATATGTAGGCCTAGAAAATTCTGCTTATATAAAAGAAAATAACTTATGCCTAGAAGAATTTATTGAATATTTAAAAGAAAATTAAAAAAACATTAAAAAGCGAAACTATAATAGATAAATTAGAACTCTTATATATAGATATCAAATATGTACATAAATGATAGGAGGATAAAATGGAAGAACTAATAGAAAAAGCAAAGAATGGTAATAAAGATGCATTTACCAGTTTGATTATGTCGGTTGGAAATGACTTATACAAAATTGCAAGAACAAGAATAAGCAATGAATCAGATATTGATGATGCTATTCAAGAAACAATGATAGAAGCATATAGAAATATAAAAAAATTAAGAGAGCCTCAAAAATTCCAAAAATGGATAATAACAATATTGGTAAATAAGTGCAATAAAATTTATAGAAAAAAACATAAAAAGGACATTTCAATAGATGAATACAATTTAGATAAATATATTATATTTAACAATTACAAAGACATAGATGATGATTTGAATTTTTATTCATTATTAAAAAAACTAAAATACGAAGAAAGAATTGTACTTATACTTTATTATATGGAACAATATAGCATAAAAGATATAAAGGAAATTCTAAAAATGAATGAAAATACTATAAGGACACATCTTTTTAGAGCGAGAAAAAAAATAAAAGAAGATTATGAGAAAGGAGTGTTTTAAAATGGAAGGTTATGAAAATTATATTTATGATACTCTTAATAGGAAAATACATACACCTCAAAGTTACAAAAGAGCTATTGAAACTGCACTATATAGCGAAAAAAAGCATAGCAGAAATAGCTTAATAAAAGTGATATTAGCTACTTGTGGAGGAATTATATTGACAACAGGTGTTGCTTTCGCAGGATATACGATATATGAAAAAATTTGGAAAGAACCAAGACAATATGATGTAAATCAAGAAAAACCAGCTATAATAAGTGAAGAAGAAAAAAGTGAGTTGGTAACAGAAGATGAGATAAAAGAAAAATCAGAAGGAATATTAAAAGATTTTGGATATCCAGATAAAAAAATCAAAAAGATAGATTTAAACAGGAGCTATGATGATAGTTTAAATAGTTATTATGCTGTATATACAGAAGACGAATATAGTATTCCAAATAGTAATAAAAATATTGGAATAACAATTAACTTTAATAGTGAAACAGGAGAATTTATATATTTCTTAAATAATGATTTCACTGAAATTAAATCAAATCTTGAAAAAATATCTGAGGAAGAAGCTTTGAATCTATGTGTTGATTTATTAACTAAACTAGAATATCCTATAGATAGTTATGAAATAAAAACTTGTGAGAACAAGGAAGGAAATGAATGGGTAATATCATATTCAAGAAGTTATAATGGAGTTTATAATAGATATGATGAATTTCAAATTGCATTTGGAAGACTACATGGAAATATTATAGTAGAATCTGTAATTGGTTTAATGGAGAATAATTTTGAAAACAATGAATATGTAATATCTGAAGAAGAAGCTATAAATATAGCTAAAGCAAAAGAAGAAGAGTTTTCAGGTGAGCCAATCATTAATATTACTGCAAAAAAGAGTATAGAGAAAATGAATCAATTTGTATATTGTTTAGAAAATAATATTGAAGAGCAAACAAGTGTAAGAACAGAAAATAGAATAAGAAATGTATGGGTAGTAAAAATTGAACATGAAAAAGAACCTAAAAATAAAGATAATACATTATCTAATATAGAAAGTGTAAAAAGATATATGAGTAAAAAATATTATATAGATGCAACAACAGGGGAAATAATAGGAGGAGATCAAGCAAAATTTAATTTGGATTAGATTAAAAATATAAAAGTAGAGGACTTCCAAAAATGGAAGTCCTCTTCGTTGGAATTGACTAAAAGTTATTTAACTTTTAGGTTGTTTTTCTCATATATTACAGAGTGTAATAATATGAGAAATGAGCCTTGCGATAAGGACCAGGGGCTGAATAGCCGTCCATAGTACTTACATCGAAGAAAATCTGAACCTTAGTACCAGCAGATACATATGCTGAGACACTGGCATTCCAATTGTTCTCGTTCGTCGTAGACGTTGCAAGAACTCTACCAGTATAAGCTTCCCTAATCTGCACGGTAGCTTTGACAGGCGGATACCAAGACGGCTCCTTATCAGTGCAATCACAGATACTATAACCTGGTTTGCACGGCTGAGTCAAATAGTGAATCGTCAGCGTACCAGACTTGGTAATCGTCTTGACTGGGGTAAGGTTGTTGTTGGTTACCCGAATGTTCTCTTCAGGACCTTCAGGTCCACCCCAATCCTCAATTCCAGCTGCAAAAGCTGGAGTAGGAAGTGCGATTGCTGTTGCGGCAGCTATGGTCAAAACCAAAGCAGTCAAACAAACAGCAATTTTCTTGATGCCGGTTTTAGCAATACTCATAATAACTCCCTTCCAAATAGTAATTGTATAGCCAATCCCAACTATATCTAAGGATATGCGTTGCATATCCCAGATAAATAATAGTATATAGTATAATAGTATAACGAAAAATCATAAGAAAACTAAAAAAGTAAAAAAAGGTAAAAACGGAATATTATTTTGTAATATTATTTAAAACAGTAAATATAATTTCTTTTACTTTTGGCTTAGTACAATAAGAATAATTAAAATATTTTTTTAATGTTTCTTCATCGCAGTCAAAATACATTGAATTAGTTGCTTGTTTTATATTTCCACAAATTGTATTTATTGTTTTTTTATGTTTGTCTGCAATTATGGGATAAATGTATTTTTTCAAATTATCTGAATTTTCATTGTCTCTTTTATATATTTCATATATTGTTTCTGCCAAATATCGAGTTCCATTGTAAGAGAAATTATAATGTAATTTCTTTAATTCATTATTAATTTTTTGTAATATATCTTTTGATTTTTTTAACTTTATGATAGATTTCAAGTTTTCTAGTATATTATTTAAAGAGTATGGTTTTGTAATATAAGAAAATACGTATGGACTTTTTTGGACTACTGTAATTAAATCATATCTTCCAGAAACTACAAATATAGAATTATAATATTTATTAATCTTATTTTTTTCTATATATTTTATTATTTCTATTCCAGATGTATCAGGTAAATTCAAATCTAATAATATTATATCTATGTCTTTATTTTTTATAATATCAATGGCTTCCTGATAATTATAGGCTATGCAATATAATTTTGTGTCATCATCATTTTGAGATATGTAATTTATAATTTGTTTACTTTGTTTTATATTATCTTCTACTACTAACAATTTAAACATATGTATCACCTAAATATTAGAGTCATAATAATAGCTTTTATATTTCAAAATTTTATATTTTTTTACTTTTTTTTACTTTTTTCCATAAATAAATTTGCTCTATGATATTTATAGTTATATAGAGAAAATAATTTTATTATTATACTCTATAAAAAAATAAAAGAAAGAGGCGTTTTTTATGAACAAAAAAATTATTGCAACAGGTCTTTGCTTAGCTTTTTGTATGAATGCGTTTTTGGCAACTACAAGTATTGCAGCATCAACTACAAGTGGTGAATCTAGTGAAGAAGATTTCTATGTTATAACGAAGGACTTACAAACTCAAGAAACATCGACAGAAAATATAAGCGCATTAGAAAGAAGCAGAGCTTTTACAACAGATAGAATTGACCCATATATTCCAGATTCAGTTAAGCCTTCTATAACTCCTAGAAAAATTATAGGAAGCGATAACAGAAGAAAAGTATTAAGTACTGCAGAACACCCATACAGTGCAATAGGATATTTAGAAACAACTTTTGAAAACGGAACTCGTCGTAGAGGGACAGCGTTCTTAATACATGATAGGGTTGCTATTACTGCTGCAAGTTGTACAAGAACACAAGCAGACGGTGGACCAGTTTCAATGACTTTTTATCCTGGAAAAGAGGGTGACAACAACAGATATGGTGCCATAACTGTAAATACTGTTACTATACCACAAGAGTACGCAGATACATTTTCTGTTGAATATGACTGGGCAGTTTTAGTATTAGCTTCAGATATAGGTCAACAAACTGGATATGTAGGATTTAGAAAATATAATAATTACAATGATATAAATGGTCAACTTGGAACAGTTTCTGGATATCCTACAGATAAAGGTTATTATCAATATTACAACTTTGGAATAATGGAAAATGCAACAGACAATAATATTGACATACCAATAGATATGACTGGAGGAATGGCAGGCAGCCCTGTATATCTAACAAATAATTACGCTGTAGGTGTTGCGACAAAAGAATATAATAATAGAGAAATGAATATAGCTTCTCGAGTAAATGAACACTTCTTTAGTACAGCTTTAAATGCAGTAAATAATAATTAAAAAGAGGAGAAAAGATGAATAAATATTTAAAAAGCATATTAATAATTATATTAATTCTAGCAGTTTGTATTGTATGTTTTTTTATAGGAAGAAACGTAGGAAAAAATAGTAATACAAATGGTGAAAATTCCACAACTATTCAACGTGGTAATATAGATGGAGAGCATCAGGATTTGGATGATAATCCAAATGTAGAAAATCAAAGTTTTAATGAGCTTACTACGGTTCTTAATACGAACACATAAAATAGCAGATACACTTATTTGTATCTGCTAAAATTATACTTTTTCTAAAATAATATATCAACTTAAATAAAAATTTAAGTTTCGGTGTTTTTTGAGAAAATGTCGAAAGGTTATCCACAGAATTGTAAATTTTATATGAAAATAAA
>CALXAY010000062.1 GCA_944386415.1 uncultured Clostridia bacterium
TTATATTTTGTGTTTCTTATTATTGCATAGCTCATATATTACCTCCTTGCTCGTGCTAATAACACGAATATATTTTCTTATTTCTTTGCTTTTTCAAATTGTGTTGTAACACACTACAATACTTTTTTAGCCGTTGGCAAAAAAGTATTAGTGTGGCAGGGAAAATAAATTTTTCCCCACACCCCTTTTCCTAAAAAATATCAACATATTTTTTAGGTTTTAAGAATAAAGTTGCGAATAGCAAATTTATTCTTAAAAAAATCAGCCACTAAAGTAGTTTATCTACTCTAGTAGCTGATTTTCTATATGCAAATGCTTATTATTTTGTTAGCATATCTGCATTTGCATATAGTTTAGTAAAGTCATAGCCAGTATAATCTCGTTCTTCTTTTTCATTAAAAATCTCAAAAAAGACAATTTTTTTATTTTTCAAAGGTCTCGAATTTGTGACCTTTGAATTTTACACATATATAATCTTTTTTTGATGCATTATTTTCTATATAATTCTAAATTTCTTTTAACTTTAACTATTATTATAAAATAAAAAAAATGAAGTTGTATTTCTTACAAATTCATTTTCTAAATATGTGAAAATTTTATTTTTACTAAATTGTTGTTAGGAGGAAACCTTTGCTATTACTACATTTTATTTTTTCGTCATAAGAGAACAAAATTGTTATAACTAGTGCTATTAATGTTATTCCTTTTGTAAATCTTAATTTTTCTTTCATTTTTCTCTTCCTTTCCTTTACATTTCAAGGTATAAAAAAACGGCAATAAAACCTAAATAATAGTAGGTTTATTACTGTCTAATATAAATAAAAACTTGCTAAACAAACTATGCTTTATTTCATTAAAGTATAGCTCTCTCTCCTAGAGTATCAACAGTTTTAGCAGTTTTCATTATTTACATACACCCCTTTTATTCTTTATTTGTATTATATATTAGATTTTCTATCATTTCAATTACAAATATATTACATTTTCTTTACAGACTTCTTTTATATTTACTTTTAAATATTTATCATTATTCCTAATTTAGTTCTTCTATCTTAAAACTCTATAATTTATTCTGTTACTGCAGAAATTAAAATCTTTTACAATTATTGAATTTTAAATATTTTTGAATTTTTTGTAAATCTACTAGACAGTATTTAACCTTTGTGATATTATATATTTTGTAAAAACAAAAGATGTGAAATATTATTATTTCAATTAGGAGGTTTAAAATGTCAAAATTTAAAAATTTACGAGTTATAATATTAAGTATATCTACTATAATTTTTATATTTATGTTTAATAGTTGTTATGCTGTTGACTTAAATTTAAGTACAGATTTAACTTCTAATTTTTCTACAAATACAAATTCAACAGATGTAACAACAAATTCAAACACAGTTCAAAATAATACAAATCAATCATCTTCAGATACTTCAACAAATAATTCTAATTCAAGTAATACATCAAATTCTTCAAGTAGTAGAAATTCTAATTCTAATTCTTCAAGTTCATCAAGTACTAGTAATTCATCAACTACTAATTCACCAGCTACAGTTACAAATGCATTACCAGAAAGTGATTTAGGATTAACAAATATATTAAATATACTTTTAATTGTAATTGGAGTATTACTTATTTTACTTGCTATTGCAATTTTAATTAGATTAAAAAGCTAAATTTAAAATTTAAAAATTATGTTATTAAAAGCTTTATTTATAAATAGAGCTTTTATTTTTTTCTTTTATGTATATTTTATAAAAAAAAATAAAATAATAATATTAGAATTTATTTTTCATATAGATTTATTATGGAAAATATTGTTTAGATTTTTTATAGGAGGATTTTTATATGTATAAAAAAATAATAATTAGCACATGTATTTTAGCTATAAGTATTCTTCTTTCTTTTAATTTATCTTTAGCAAATGATGCAACTAATATGTTAGAAAATACTGCAAATGGTATAAGAAATGTTGTTGGAGGTGCTGAAAATACTATTGAAAATGCTGCTAACGGTATATCCAATACAGCCCAAAATATGACTGAAGGTGTTGAAAACAAAGCAAATTCTTTAACTAATTCTTTTAAAAATGCTACTAATAGTACTAAAGATACAAATGATAATATGAATAATGAAGGATATGTAGCAACTAGGACCTCTACAGACTCAGGAACAGCGACATTTATGGGTATGAGTGCAACAATGTGGACATGGTTAATTATAGGCATTGCTGCTATTGCAATAGTTGCTCTTGTTTGGTACTACTCAAATCAATTAAAAGCTTCTAGATATGATGATAGGGATTAATATTATAGTTAATGCACTTTAAATTAATTTTAAAGTGCATTATTTTATTTTTTATGTTATAATATTTTTAAAATATAAATATTAGGAGAATTTTAAATGAATACTAAATTAATTGCAAAAAATCCAACCGCATATCATAATTATACAATTGAGAATAAATTAGAGGCTGGAATAGTACTATCAGGTACAGAAATAAAATCTATAATAAAAGGAAAAGCTAATTTAAAAGATAGTTATGCTATTATTAAAAACGGTGAGGTCTATATTGTTGGTATGCATATTAGTCCATATGAGTATGGAAATATTTTTAACAAAGATCCTTTGCGTGATAGAAAGCTTTTATTAAATAAAAGAGAAATAAATAAATTAATTGGTTTAACAAAACAAAAAGGTTATAGTTTAATTCCTATTAGCCTATATTTCAAAGGAAGTTTAGTTAAAGTAGAATTAGGTATTGGTAAAGGTAAAAAATTGTATGACAAACGTCAAGATATTGCAAAAAAAGATGCTGAACGAAAAATAAATCAGGCTATGAAACAAAAGTACAGAGATTAATGTTAAAACTCTGTACTTTTTATTTTCTATTTATTTTATTTCTTAATTATCTTATAGTTACTATATTTTATTACTTGAACCAAAAACATCTATCATTTTATGTTTTACAGTTTCTTTAATTAAGTCTCTTGCAGGTGTTAAATATTTTCTTGGATCAAACACACTTGGATCATCTGCAAATACTTTCCTAATTCCAGCTGTCATTGCTAATCTTAAGTCTGTATCTACATTTATTTTTGATACTCCTGATACACTTGCTTCATGTAATATTTCGTCTGGCACACCTTTTGCTCCTGGTATATTTCCACCATATTTATTACACATATCAACTAATTCTGGGATTACTGTTGAAGCTCCATGTAATACTATTGGAGTATTTGGTATTTTTTCTTTTATTTCTTTTAAAATATCAAATCTAAGTTTTGCTTCTCCTTTAAATTTATAAGCTCCATGGCTTGTACCAATAGCTATTGCTAAAGAATCTACCCCTGTCCTTCTAACAAATTCTTCAGCTTGGTCAGGGTCTGTATACATAGCTTCACTTGCATCTACATTTACATCATCCTCGATTCCTGCTAATTTTCCAAGTTCTGCTTCTACTACAACCCCTTTTGAATGAGCATAATCTACAACTTGTTTTGTAAGTCTTACATTTTCTTCAAAATCATATTTTGAACCATCTATCATAACAGATGTAAATCCATTATCAATGCACATCTTAGCTGTTTCAAAATCTGGTCCATGATCTAAGTGAATTGCAACTGGAACTTCTGGATGTTCTTCTACTGCTGCTTCTACCATTTTCATTAAATATCCTATTCTTGCATATTTTATTGCACTTGATGATGCTTGTAATATAACTGGTGATTTGCTTTCAGCTGCTGCATCCATAATTCCTTGTATTATTTCCATATTATTTACATTAAATGCACCTATTGCATATCCTTCTTTCATTGATTTTTCAAACATATCCTTTGTTGTAACTAACATATTAATTCCTCCTTTTCTATTTTGTTTACTACTTTGTTATTTTATTTCTTATTTTATAATATGTCAAGTCTTTTTGAAACAAATGGGGACGGGCTTTTTTGTCTCATATTTTAATTTTTATAAACTGAAACAAAAAAGCCCCGTCCCAAAAATTCTCATTTTATTAATTCTATTCTATTTGATTCAAATTCTTCGTTATCATCTATATCCTTATTCAAATCAGTTGATAAATATTTTTTATTATCATCTGCAAATACGGTTACAACATTTTCATTAATTTTATCTGCAAGTAATACTGACGCTATAAAATTTGCTCCTGATGAAATTCCCACTCCTAATCCTAATTCTCTTGATAACTTTCTTGCCATATTTATTGCATCATAATCATTTATTAAAATGATTTCATCTATTTTATTTTTGTCTAATAAATCTGGTACAAATTCATCTCCTATTCCTTCTATTTTATGCTCACCTATTATTTTTCCTTTAGATAATATTGGCATTTTATCAGGCTCTAATGCTACTATTTTGATATCTTTATAATCTCTTTTTAATCTATCTCCTATCCCCATTAGAGTTCCTCCTGTTCCTACCCCTGAAACAAAACCTCCTATATTCTCGCTTAAATTTCTTAAATCTTCTACTATTTCTTTTCCTGTTGTTTCATAATGAGCTTTATAATTATCTTCATTCCCAAATTGATTTGCAAAAAACCAATTCTTCTCTTTTGCTATTTTTTTTGATTCTTCTATGCATTTTGCAAATCCTCCCTGTTTTCTTGATATTAATGTTACATTTGCACCATAAGCTCTCATTAATTCTATTCTTTCCTTACTTACCCAATCTGGCATAAAAATATATACTGGATGTTTATAATATGATCCTATTGCCGCAAGAGAAATTCCTGTATTTCCACTTGTAGCTTCTATTATTGGCTGTTCACCTTTTAACTCTTCCCTTTTTATTGCTTCATTTACTATATAATAGGCCACTCTATCTTTTATACTTCCTGTTAAATTATAATATTCTAATTTAGCAAATACATTTATTTTTTTTCCTTTGTATTTACATTTAATTTTTATCATTGGCGTATTTCCAATTAACCCTTCTAACATTTTTCTTCACCTTCATTATTATTTTCTTTATCTTTTATACATTTTTCATTTGGCTGATTAAAGCTTAGATACCAATTAATTCCATTCTTATTTTTATTTATATATTCTACCCTTTCTTCTAACTCTCTATACGTTTGTGGACTAGGGATTATTACAGGTTGATTTGGCATCCAATTTGCAGCAGTTGCTCCTCCCATACAATCTGCCATTTGTAGTGCCTTTACCGTTCTTAGTATTTCTGGAATAAATCTTCCTACATTCATTGGATATATTAATATTGTTCTCACTATCTGCTTATTATCAATTATATAAACATTTCTTACTGTTTCAGTTGTACTCATTTCATTAGAAATCATTCCATATCTTCTCGCAATCAGAGCATTCCTATCTGATATTATTGGAAAAGAAATTTTTATTCCTGTTCTACAATAAATATCATATACCCATGCCAAATGAGAATTATTGCTATCTACGCTTAAGCCCAATAACTCTGTATTTATTTGATTAAAATATGTATGTGCTCTTGTAAATGCAATTATCTCCGTTGTACAAACTGGGGTAAAATACACTTCTTTGGATGTATTTATATTAGTTTTTTAATATCTGGTTTTAGTTTAAATCTAATTGTTTTATCTTTACTTATATAAATTTTATCTATTATCATTTGTAAAATCAT
>CALXAY010000063.1 GCA_944386415.1 uncultured Clostridia bacterium
TAAATAAAAAATTTATAAAAGCTTAAAATTAAAGAAGTGTAGCCTAAATAAAATGGGTGACACTTCTTTTTATATTAAAATTTACAAAGGATAAATAAAACTGTATATTCAAAATTAAAAGATGAAAAAGGAAAATAGTTTTTAGGAACGGCCAAAGCTGAGAGAAGTTGTAGAGAATTTTATTTTTTTCACATTCTCTTGTTAAATACCAATTATCATGATAAAATATTTATGTAAATTTAAATGAGGTTATCATATGGAAGAAAATAATAAAAAAATTAATGAATTATTAGAACAAAATATGTCTTATGGAGAAATAGCTGATTTATTAGGAATAGACCTAATAGATGTTATTAATTATGACAATCAAAAAACAAGGACTAAAAGAGAATTACAAAATATACCAGCTAACAGAAAAAAAGCTATAAAGAAAATGTTTCTAGAAGATGAAATGTCAGTTTCTGAAATTGCAGATAATTTAGGTATTAGTGAAAAACAAGTAAATGAAGATTTAACAATGATGGGAATAGACCCAAAACTTCCACTTGTTTTAAGAAAACAACTTTTAGAAAATGCTAAAAAAAGAAAAAATCATTCTTCAGAAAATAAAAATACATCTAAAACTGAAGTTGGTGGAATTATTTCAACGAGATTAAAAATAGCAAGTTTATTGTTTGAAAAAGGTGTATCAGAAGATGAAATTTATAGAATTTTTGGTGATATTCCACAAGATGTAATAGATTGGTATATACAATATGTTAAAAATCATAATATAACTGGTTATGAAGAAGCTAATAATGATATTCAAAAAGAAGCTGCAACCCCAGAAGAGAAAAGAAGGAGTGTATTTGGAACAAGAACTGAAATTATAGAAAGAAGAAAAGCAGTATATAAATTGATAGGAAATAAGAAAACATCAGGAGAAATAGCAAGTGAGTTAGGAATTTCTAGAGCAACAGTAGAAAATGATATTGTTTTTCTAAGAAAACAAGGACTTATAGAAGATAAAGGAACAAAACAAGAACAAAAAGAAAAAAGACAACAAGAATTAAAAGGTTTATGTGGTAAACTTTCAATAAAAGAATTAGCTATAAGATATGAAGTTGCTGAAAGTACAATAAGGGATGATATCAAATATTTGATAGAAACAGGACAAATAGAAGATGAAACTTCAGAGGAAGTTAAAAGAAGAAGATTAGCGATACCGGAATTACGAAAAAAATTTTATGTTTCTGAAATTGCAGAAATGTTTGGAGTTTCTACTTGGACAATAAATAATGATATTAGATGGTTAAAAAAAGAAGGACTTATAGATGCAACAGAAGAAATAAGAGGAAGAAGAACAAGAAGAAAAGTTGAAGAAATAGAAATTAGGAGAAAAAAAGTAGCTAGTTTATATGGAAAAAAAGATCGTAAAGAGATAGCATCCATATTAGGAGTAGGAGAATCAACTATTCGGAAGAGATATTAACTTTTTAATACAAAATGGCATAATTGAAGAAATTGCTGAAAAGCTTGAACCAGAAGATATAAGAAAAAGAAAAAGAGAAGTTGCTAAACTATATGTAGAATATGGAGAAGTTTCTATAGGACAACTAGCTAGAAGATTTGGCGTATCTGAATCTACTATAAAAAGAGACATAGCTGATTTGGTAGCAAAAGGAATTATAAAAAGAGAGCAAGATGCTAGAATTGCTAATAGAAGAACAGAAGTAGCAAGGCTTTTTGGAACAATGAACGAAAGAGATATAGCAAAAGAGTTAAATGTTTCTAAAGGGACTATAGATGCTGATATAAGATTTTTAAAAAGACAAGGAACGATAGAAGAATCACGTGTAGTAGTATTATCTAAAGAAAAACAAAAACAAATAAAAGAAAGAAGAGAAAGATTTGAAAGTATATATAATAATTCAAAAGAAAAGCTAACAGTAAAGCAAGTAGCTGACTTATTAGGTATACCCTATACAATAGCCTATAGAGATTTTAGAATTTTAAAAAGAGAGGGTAGACTTAAAAATTTTGACGAAGAAAATGCTCAAGAAGAAGAACAAGTAGAAAATAAAAGAAGTCCTAAATTAGAAAAACGTATTAAAATAATATATCAAAAAATAATGAGTTTATATAAAGAAGGAAAAATAAAAAAATCAAAAGAATTATTAAGACTTCTTGGAGAGAGAATTAATTTTAATGAGCAAGAAAGAAAAACATATGATGAAATAATGGCTATTTTTGATAGAAGATTAGAAGATGATAGACAAGAATTAGAAAATGAAGAAAAACCAATAAAAAGTGGAGATGAAAGATAAATTGTAAAAATATTACTTTTTATCTTTTTTCTTGAAACTTTTTCCAAACTATGAGAGACTATAAAATATAAGGGGGAGAAAAAATTGGAAAATAAGATAACAAGAGAAGATTTTGAAAAAATATATCAAGAAACATATGAAATCGTATTAAAATTTGCAATTGTGAAATGTAGAAATTTCGATAATGTAAATGATATTATACAAGATACATATTTAGAATTATTAAAAATAATAAAGAAAAAGAAAACACTTGAAATAGAAAATATAAACAATTATTTATGTGGAATAGAAAATAATATAATAAAAAGATATTATAGTAAAAAGAAAAAAGGTAACAATATTGTTTCTTATTATAATTTTACTAAAGATAATTTAGAAAATGAAATAAAAGATGATTTTGATATAGAATTAGATTTTATAAACAAAAATAATGTAGAAAAAGTATGGAATTATTTAAAACAAAAAGATTTAATAACTACAAAAATATTTTACTTACACTATGCATTAGGTTTAAAAATATCAGAAATATCTAAAGAATTAGAAATAGGGGAGTCTAATATAAAAAATAGGATATATAGAACACTAAAAGAAATCAAAAAATATCTAGGAAAGGATGTGATAAGTAATGATTAATAATTCTTTTAAAAGATATTTAGAAAATATACATAATAGAGATTCTAATTATAAACAAATTCTTTCTAAAGAGAAAGGAGTGAGGAATATGAAAAGAAAAATATTAAATATTGCTGCAATATTTTTAGTTATAATATTAACAGGTGTAATATCTACACAAATATATGCAAAAATTAAATGGAATATTGAATTTAAAGAGTATAAAAACTTACCAAGTGCTGAAACAAAAGGTACTTTAAAAGAAATAAAAGAAGATGGTTTTTCAGAAATATTAGATGTGGATTATTTAACACAAGATGGAATTGGAATTAAGTTAAATTCTATTTTACTTACAGATGATTGTCTTGATATGGATGTAACATTTAAATTTGATAAAAATCTAGAAGTAAATTCACAGACTTTTTCATCAGGATTTACAATTTATGATGAAAATAAAAATATATATTCTATACATTCTAGAATGCATATAGGAGAAAATACAAAATATGATAATGTAACATTATTTACCTATAAAGAATTAGGAGTAAAATATAATAAAAAAGATGTATATGCAATACAACTAGCTTCAAGTAGTGGAATAACACAAGGTGATGTAGATGAGGAAAACAGAACAATTAATATGAATATAACCTTAAGAGCTAAAGATAAATTCCCTCAAAGTAAAAAATTATATATTAGACTATTTGATCCAGGGTTTTCGATGATTGAATCAGAAAACAATAATAACGAAAATAAAATTGTAAATGCGGAAGATTTTTCTTTAAGTGATGCTAAGTGGATTTTTGAAATAGATGTACCAGATAAATTTTATGAAAGAAATAGTGTAGAATTAAAACCCGAAAATGAGATATCAGGAATAGAATTTAAAAATATTACCATAACAGACACAGGTCTTAATTTAGTGTTTAAATCTGAAGAGTATGATAAACTAATAAAAGATGGAAAAGACATGGATTCAAGCGAATTTTTAGAAAAAGTACAAAGAATGTTATATATATCAGATAAAGATGGCAATAGATATAATGAATTAAATATAGGTTCAACAGAAAACGAGCAAGAATATAAAATGACATTAGATGTCGGATTAAAATATCTAGATGATTTATATATAAATTATAATAATCAAAAAGAAAAGCTAATAGAAAAATAATTTCAAATTAATTTTACTTTAACACCTTCATACTTAATGAAGGTGTTTTTATTTCTAATTGACAAAAATGATTATAATATGGTATATTTTCTATATAATTAATAAAGGTAGGTGTTTTAGATGATTGATTTAGAAGAAAATTCTAAATTAATAGAAACTATTAAAGAAAAAGTAAAAGATTTGGGTGAATCTCTTTGACATATTAAATAGTAGAAAAGAATTAGAAAAATTAGAAAGTGAAACTTTAAAAGAAGATTTTTGGAAAGATAGTAAAAAATCTTCTAAAGTATTATCACAAATAAAAAAGTTAAAGTCAAAATGCAATGATTTCAAAGAAATAAAAGCAGAAATAGAAAATTTAGAAGAATTAACCGAACTTGTTAATTTAGAACCTGATGAAGAATTAGCAAAAGAAATAATTAAAAATACTAAAAAATTAGAAAAAGATGCAGAAAAGTTAGAGCTTGCAAGTCTTTTATCAGAAAAATATGATGGAAATAATGCAATTGTAACAATACATCCTGGTGCAGGTGGAACTGAATCTCAAGATTGGGCTCAAATGCTTTATAGAATGTATGCTAGATGGGCAAACAAGAACAATTACGAATTAAAAGAACTTGACTATTTAGATGGAGAAGAAGCAGGGCTAAAAAGTGTAACATTTGAAGTCATTGGCGATAACGCATATGGATATTTAAAATCAGAAAAAGGAGTTCACAGACTGGTTAGAATTTCGCCATTTGATAGTGGTGGAAGAAGACATACATCATTTGCATCTGTTGAGGTATTACCAGAGATAACAGATGATATAGAGATTAATATAAATCCTGATGATTTAAGAATAGATACGTATAGAGCATCAGGAGCAGGAGGACAACATATAAACAAAACTTCATCAGCAGTAAGAATTACACATATTCCAACAAATATTGTTGTTTCTTGTCAATCTGAACGTTCACAGATACAAAATAGAGAAACAGCTATGCGTATGTTAAAATCTAAATTATTAGACTTAAAAGAAAAAGAACATAAAGAAAAGATTGAAGATATACAAGGAGAACAAAAAGATATTGCATGGGGAAGTCAAATACGCTCATATGTATTCTGTCCATATACTATGGTAAAAGACCATAGAACAGGTTATGAAATAGGAAATGTAGAAGCTGTTATGGATGGAGAAATTGACGATTTTATAGAAAATTATCTTAAGTATAATATAAAAAATAAGTAAAATAGTTTTTGAGAGAGGAGGAAAAAATAGATATTGGACAAAAGAAGAAAAATTAAGAATGATTAATAGAGTTTTAGTTGATGGGATGTCTG
>CALXAY010000064.1 GCA_944386415.1 uncultured Clostridia bacterium
TTTTATACGAAAATTAGTATATTCTTCTTCCAAACCTAAATCATAAACTTTTCCTGTTACTTTTCCTTTTTCATCTATAAATATATCTGCCCTAAACGTTCCATTCATAAATTCTTTGGAATACTTATACATATTTTTTTCTTTTACAAAACCATATTTTAATAACTTATTTTTATTTAATTTTTCTTTCTTAAAAACTTCGTCTTCTATCATCATATTCCCTTCTTATTTTTTAGATTAATTATCAACATTTTTCCATATAAAATTTATATTATTTTCATTTTTAATCTGCAAGGAACAATGAATCTATTATAAAATCTCCAATGCCTTCCCATTCTTCTTTTAATTCTTCCTTACACTTAAAAGTAATTAGTACTAATTTATCTTTGTATGAAAAAGCAATTGTATTATTATAGATATTACTATTATTTACACTACTAATCATTTTAATTTGTGAAATATTATGATTATCAACTTCATAATAATTAGAACTTATTACTTTCCAATTATTTTCCTTTGCATCATTTTCCATTTGAATTTTATATGAACTTATTTCTTCATTTTTCATTTCATTTTCAGTCGTATTTATTGCAACATTAATTCTCCCATCTTCATTCGAAAAAACTGTTTCAGGTACATTTCCAATATATTTTTGATTAATTTCTTCACTGGTTAATTGTCTGAAATTTGTAGGAACTTTTAAAAAAAATTTATTATTTTCTATACGTGTATATTCTGTTTCTATTTGTTCTCCACTTTTAGTTGTTGTAACTAAACTTTCATATTTTTTTGCTTCTTCTTTTAATTCTTCTGTTTGCTTATTTACTTTTATTTGTATATTTATACATACAATAATAAATATTATACAAGCAATGTAAAATATTGTTAATCCCACTTTCTTTTTATTCATGTAATTTCCCCCTTTTATATTGCATAGTACCACAAAAGCAGATAATTAACAAGTAATTTGTAATTATCTGCTTTCATATTTAATCTTCAAATTTAAACAAATTTAATCCTATTTCCTCATCAAAATATCTGTCAACTTTTCCGTCTATGATATTTATTATCATTTCACAAGTTGCACTAACTACAGCTTTATTTAGATGTCCACCGAAAGTTTCTCCTTTATCATTTGCTGCACTAAAATGTATATGTGTATAAAATTCACCATTCATTGTATTTATAGTTCCTGTTAAAGAAACTATTTCAAAATCTCCCTTAAAACTATTTGAATAATATTTCTTTTCTCCTGTTTTAAATACTCCTACTGTAAAGTCATTTGTTGCACCTAAAGCGTTAATATTTGCAAGCTTTATATTTTCTTTTAATGCTATTTCTTTTATTTTTTCTAATATTTCTTCTTTCTTATCAATTCTTGCAACTATTGTATTATTAAATCTTCTATATTCCATAACTTTTACCTCCCATTTTTTTATATTATTAGCTTATATTTCATCATCTTTCCAAAATCTACAAATTATATCTGAAAGTTCCTTTGGATTATCTATATTTACTTCATGCATTGAATTTTCTATAATTTCTAATTCGCTGTTATTTATATGTTCATAAAGTAATCTACTACTTTCTAAATTTACTTTATCATTTTCTCCACACAAAATTAAAGTCTTACATTCTATTTTATCTAAATTACTCTTTATATCTAAATCAGCCATTGAATTTACTAACTCTATAAAAGATTTCTTATCACATCCTATTTTTGTAAATGTCTTTTTAGGAATGACTTTAAATATTATGTTTTGAAGTTTAAATAGTTTTTTAGGAATATCATAAGGAGTACCTATTATTATGAGAGAATTTACTTTTTCAGGGTATTGTTTTGCATAGTCTATTGCTAATATTCCACCTAAAGATAATCCGCATAAATTTAACTTTTCCTTTTTGTTATTACAATAATCAGAAAAAACATTATATAGATTTTCATAATTCATTTTTTTCTCTTTTATTAAACCAAATAAATTAGGAGACAGAACCTTTACATCATCACTTAATTCTTTTATTACTTTATCCCAAGCTTTTTCATCTTGTCCTAGTCCATGTATCAAGATATTTTTCATATTATTTTCACCTTAATATTTTTATATTTGTTTACATACATCTATCCACTTTTCATAATTAGATGCTTTTTCCAACTCTTCGATTGTTAATTTTACCGCACTGTTTTGACTTCCACAAGCAGGATAAATTGTATCAAATCTTTTTAGAGAATCATCCAAATAAACAGTTACTCCTTCTTTTATTCCAAAAGGACAAACACCACCTACACTATGACCTATTAAATTTTCAACATCTGAAAATGGTATCATTTTTGCTTTTTTATGAAATTCAGCTTTATATTTAGTATTATCTATTTTACAATCTCCTGCAACTACAATTAAAATTGGTTTATCATCCACTATAAAAGATAATGTTTTTGCTATCTCTTCTTCTTTGCATCCTACTGCTATTGCAGCATCTTCTACTGTCGCTGATGATACTTTAAATTCCATTACATTTTTTTCTAATCCATATTCTTTTAAATATTTTTTTGCTTTTTCAAATGACATCTTTTTTCTCTCCTTTAATTACTTTTTTCTAATCATAATTTATTCTTTTATTTTCCTTTAAAAACAAGTATTGCTTTTGCTGTCCCAGTAATAGACATAGTTGTTAATTCATAACCTTCTTTTAACATTTCATTTGATTTTTCCTCTATCTTTTTTGCCATATCCTCGGCCTTTGGAGAATATTCAATAACTTCTGTTTTATACATATTATAATAACCTCCTTTATTTTAAGTTAAATCCACCACATATTCTTTTAAAATATCTACATCTATAAAATATTGTTTCTTTTTATTTGGATTTATATATACAGGAAACATCTTTATGTTTCTTTCTTCTATCAATCTTTCTGGATTGAAATATATGTTCTTACTTTTTAACAAATACTTCTTTCCATCTTCTGGATTATTCCACTGAACAATAACATTATATGGATTTCTTCCATTTACCATAACATTTCTATTTATAATAGTTTCTAAATAAGTTGCATATACAAGTTCACCATTTTCTCTTAAGTCTTTTTCTTTATTTTTCTTGTGTGATAAGACACCTAAGCCTATTACACCTATTAAAAGAAATACACTTCCTATTCCTGGTAATATCAAATACAACAAATCTAATGATTTTGATCCAATTTTATTCACATCCTCTTTATCATAATAAATCTCGATTTCATCTCCTAAATGGAAACTAGAAGAATATCCACTAAAGCTAGATTCGTGTTCTTCTCCTTCTACATTATAAGATACTGTTGTTCTACCACCTGTATTTGTTATTATACCTAATGTATCTACTTTGTTTTTGTAATTATTATATATACAAAAAAATACAATCAAACCTATTATAACAATTATTGCTCCTATAGTAGTAAATGTCCCCCATAGAAACTTTAATGTTTTTTCACCATTCACTTTGCTTTACCTTCCTTAATCTTATAAACTTATATTTCTAATAATTTTTTCTATATCTTCATCTTCTAGTTTAAAATCAGTATTAACAAAACCTATTTCTTTATATACTCCTTCTTTTCTATGGAAATCTGTACCTACTGTTACAAATAAATTATTTTCTTTAGCAAATTTATTCCATTTGTCTGTTTCATCAATTATTTTTCCATCTGTATCTACAAACAAATAATTTGCTTCTATTCCGTCTGGTTTCATTTCTTTTACTAATTTTAATATATCTTCATCTGTAAAATTATCTTCATGAACATATGCAACTGGGTGTGCTAAAACAACTCTTCCTCCTGCTTTTCTAATTACATTTGCTACTTCTTTTGGTGTAAGTGTTTTCTTTATCACATATGCAGGACAATTTTCATTCATAATACTTTCTATAAATTCACCTTTATTTGGAATATGACCAAAGTCTAATATAAATTTTTCTCTATTTTTTTCATTTTCTACAATGTCTAGTGCAATATGAGCTTTGGTTACTGAATCTATTTTATCTAACTTTTCTACATTTACCAAATATCCTAATTTACTTAATTTCTTTGAAACATTATGTAGATATTCATGTCTTGAATTTCTAATCTTAAATAATGTTTCTCTAAATTCTTTATTTTCTAAATCAAAATTATAACCAAGTACATGGATTCCAGCTTTTTCATTTTTACTTGATATTTCTACACCGGGAATTATTTTTATTTTCTTACTTTTAGCATAAGAAAATAATTCTGGAGTATAGCTATCAATTGTATCGTGATCTGTTATTGAAATAAGTGAAACACCATTTTTATCTGCTTCATCTATTACTTCTTTAGGGCTTAAAACTCCATCTGAAATATTTGAATGTATATGTAAATCTATTATCATTTTTATACCTTCTCATTTTAAATTTCCTACAACCTAATAATAACATAAAGAAGAATAATTTTTCAACAATTACTCTTCTTTTATTTATTTTTACTCAATTACATAAAAAATTCATAACTAAATCTATAATTACTTCTTTTTCTCTTGGATTTGACTCTGCAATTAATAATGTTAGAGCTGCCAATGTATTGTTATCTATTGTTTGCACTCCATTTTTAAATAATATACCATAAAAATTTAAAAAATATATAAATAATGTCGCCGCAATTCTTTTATTTCCATCTGCAAACACATGGTTTTTAACAACCAAATATAAAAAATTTGCTCCTTTTTCCTCTATACTTTTATATACATCTTTTCCACCAAATGTTTGATAAATATTACCTATAATTGATTCTAATCCTTTATTTCTTTCTACTGCAAATAAAGAACTTTCTTGATTAAACTTAAGTTTTTTAATTATATCTATGCAATCATCATACTTAATTTTTCTTTCATCTATATTTCCTTTTACCTTCTTTAAGGTTCTGTGGTCATAATCATCTAATAAATTTAACGCTTTAGAATAACTACCTATTACTTTTAATATTTCTTTTGCATCGTTTCCTTCTAATCTTTCGTCCATTCTATTTGCTATATCAATTAACTTTATTGTTTTTTCTAAATATTCTAATCTTTTTTG
>CALXAY010000065.1 GCA_944386415.1 uncultured Clostridia bacterium
AAGTTAAGAATAATGGCAGAAGAAACAACAGAGCATAACGGAAAAAATGCTAATATATATTGGAAACAAGAAGGTTATTTATTACACGGACAAGAAATGATAGAAAAATTAGCAAATGCTTGTAAAATAGATTTAAAGGGGAGAGAGTATTGAGAATAATAATTCATAGAGGTACAAACCAAATAGGAGGATGTCTAACAGAAATTAAATCTAATAATGGAACAAGAATATTAATTGATATAGGAGCAAATTTGCCAGACAAAAATGGTATTAAAAAACCTGAAATAGAATTAGATGGTCTAACAAAAGGGAAACCTTCTTTTGATGCAGTATTTGTAACACATTATCACGGCGACCATATTGGACTTTATAAAAAAATTAATAAGAAAATACCAATATATATTGGAAAAATTACAAGAGGAATTTTTAAAATAGTAGAAGAAAGATTAAGCTTAGTAAATATTGTTTCTAAAGAAGATTTAGAAAAAATTGAACAGTTTAGAACTTTTACTATCAAAGATAAAATAATAATAAATAATGATATTAAAATCACACCTATTTCAACAGATCACTCTGCTTTTGATAGTTATATGTTTTTAATCGAGGCAGATGGCAAAAGAATTTTACATACAGGAGATTTTAGAACACATGGACAAAGAGGTAAGAAATCTATTGAAGCTATTAAAAAATATGTAAAAAAGGTGGATTGCTTAATTTGTGAAGGTACAATGTTTACTAGAAATGAAGAAGAAATTTTAAAAGAATCAAAACTACAAAAACAAGCAGAAGAGATTTTTTCAAAGAATAAATATAATTTTATATTATGTAGTAGTACAAATATAGATAGAATTGCAGCATTTCATAAAGCAGCAATTAATAGCCATAAAATGTTTATTTGTGATAAATATCAAGAAGATATATTAGAATATGTAAGCAAAAACTCAAAAAGTACTTTATATAAATTTAATGAAGGTAAAGATACAAAAGTATATTGTTATGCTTCTAATATGTTAGACAAAATGAAAAAATATGGCTTTGTTATGCTAGTTAGAGCAAATGATAATTTTAAAGGAATAATAAACAAATTTGAAAATGTTAATTTCATATACTCACAATGGCTTGGATATTTAAAAAGTGATAACAAAGAATATGAAAAAATAAAATCTTTTGTTCCAAAAGATTATAAGTATTTACATACAAGTGGACATGCAACTTTAAGTGCTATTAAAAATGTTATTAATATTACTAAGCCAGATGTTGTAATACCTATACATACAGAAGATAAATATAAGATAAAAGAATTAAGTAATAAGGCTAAAATATTAGAAGATAATGAGGAATATAATCTTGATAATTTTAAAGAAGAGAAAATGAAAAGAAGAAACAAGGTTATATGTAAATTATCAAAAATGGAAGGCATTACAATACCTGTTGATATAAAATTTACAGAAAGTTGTAATAAAGAAATTCTTAATTTAGTAATGAAATATGCTGGAATTATAAGTAATATGCAAACAGATGCAGCGGCTTTTGAGGCATGGAGTTTACTTGGAAAAGCTAGAGGTTACAAAAAAGTATTTCTTGATTTAGATAAAAATTGTTCAGAAGAAAAAATAGTAAAAGAAAATAAATTAGAACATTATAATAGATTTTTATATAGAGTGATGTGTTTTAAAAAATTGTTTACTTGGTTTGAAATTTCAGATGAATTACAAAATAGAGTTAATAATTTTTATAATAAATATTTAAACAATAAAAAACTTGCTCATAATGTACCAAAAGAAAAATCAAATTCAACAAGAATTACGAAAAATATTAGTGAAAATGATATGGAAAATTTCTTTGAAAAAAATACCAAAGAAACAAATAAAGTATTAGAAATAGAGTCAAAACAATATTTTTCACAATTGCCTGTTGGTCTGTTTTTTGATGAAAAGCCTTATGGTAAACATAGAATTTTCACAGGAGGAAAATCAGCAATTGACCTATGGTCAATAACTGATAATGTTTTAAATATTATAGAATTAAAAATAAAAACAAATACAAGTATAGGAGTCTTATCTGAAATATTTTTCTACACCTGTTTTGCTAGAGATGTATTTATGAAAAATATCAAACCTTTTAATGAAACTGATATTAGAGGTTTTGATAAGATAAAAGATATAAAAAAAGTACGAGCATATATTTTGATAGAAAAAGGACATAAACATCTAGAAGAAGCATATAAAGAGCTAATAAAAGTAAATAAAAGAGATGATAGAATAGAATTTGCTAATGAAATAAAAATTTATAATTCAGATGATTATAATATTAAAAATTAGTACATAAAAGGGGATAAAGTTATGAGTAAAAAAAATAGAAAGTCAAATAAGAAAGTAGTTATAATTTCTATATTATTAATTTTAGCTGTAATAGCTGGAGTTATGTATATAGGAAGAGATTTTCTTTTTAATAGTGATACAGATATAGCTGAATATAATACTAATAATGAACAAAATATAATTAACAAAACTAATAATGAAAACACAATTACTGAACCTATAAGCGAAGAAACAGAATTACCTGTTATAGAAGAAAATACAGAATTATTTGGAAAGTATTATGAAAAAGCAGGAGAACTTTTAAATGATATGAGTTTAGAAGAAAAAGTAGGACAAATGTTTTTAGTAAGATTTCCAGAATCAGGAGTTATTAATGAAATAAAAAACTATTATCCAGGTCGGATATATTATGTTTGGTAGAGATTTTGAAAATGAAACCAAAACATCTATTTTGAATGAAATTACAAAATGTCAAAATGCAAGTAAGATAAAGATGTTTTTTGGTGTAGATGAAGAAGGAGGCACAGTTGTAAGAGTAAGTGCTTACAAAGCTTTTAGAAATTCAAAATTTCAATCTCCACAAGAAATATGGAATAAAGGGCAATTACCTGCTATATTAGAAGATTCCAAAGAAAAGACAGATTTATTACAAAGTATTGGATTAAATATGAATTTGACGCCTGTTGCTGATGTACCAACTAAATCATCTTCTTTTATATATAAACGTTCATATGGCAGAGGTGCAGAAAAAACTGCAATATATGTATCAGAATTAATTAAAACAATGAATTCTGATAATATGATATCTACTATGAAACATTTTCCAGGATATGGTGATAATGTAGATACACATACTGGTATTGCAATTGATACTCGTTCATATGAAACTTTTGAAAAAAGTGATTTCTTACCTTTTAAAAGTGGAATCGAAGCTGGTGGCCCAACAATTTTAGTCAGTCATAATGTTGTAAACTCAATGGATGAAAAACTACCAGCATCTTTATCAAAAAATGTACATGATATTTTAAGAGATGATTTGGGATTCACAGGAATTATAATGACTGATGATTTAGCAATGGATGCTGTAAAATCATATGTTGAAAATGGAGAAGCAGCAGTTCAAGCTGTTCTTGCAGGAAATGACATGATAATATCTTCAGATTTTGAAACACAAATGAATGAAGTATTAAATGCTGTAAAACAAGGAAAAATTTCAGAAGATTTAATAAATAATGCAGTCAGAAGAATTATTGCTTGTAAATATGCATATAAAATTATTATGTAAAAAATAGAATATTAATAGCTATAAAGAAGCCAAAAAACCTTGAAACAACAAAAAAAGTAAGGAGTTATGGATTGTTTTATATATTAATTCATATCTCTTTATGTACAAAATTTTGATAATTGAACATTTTTATACAAAATTAACAGAAAATATTGATTATTATACAAAAATATGATATATTTAAAGTACAGTAAGCAATAAATTTATAAAAATTGCATATAATATTATTGCTATACAAA
>CALXAY010000066.1 GCA_944386415.1 uncultured Clostridia bacterium
AGCAGGTAGTGGGAATCGAACCCACGTCATCAGCTTGGAAGGCTGAGGTTCTACCATTGAACTACACCTGCATTTCCTCCTGACAATTATAGATTATAAAGGTTTTTTCCTTTTTTGTCAATAGTATTTTAAAAATTTTTAAAATTTCTATTTTCTATTATCAATACAAGCTTTTACTAATCCCACAAATAAAGGAGCTGGACGATTTGGTCTTGATTTTAATTCCGGATGGAATTGTCCTGCAATAAAGTATGGATGGGCTTTTATTTCTACTATTTCTACTAAATTTCCATCTGGGGATGTTCCTGAAATCATTAAACCTGCTTTTTCTAGCTTTTCTCTATAATCATTATTAAATTCATATCTATGTCTATGTCTTTCTGAAATTTCTCTTTTTCCATAAACTTTATTTGCTAAACTGCCTTCTTTTATTATACAAGGATATGCTCCGAAGTCTCATTGTTCCACCTTTTTTATCTACTTTCTTTTGTTCTTCCATTATATGTATTACTGGATTTTTAGTTTTTTCGTCAAATTCTGCCGAATTTGCATCTTCTATACCTAATACATCTCTTGCAAACTCTACAACAGCCATTTGCATACCAAGACATATTCCTAAAAATGGAACTTTATTTTCTCTTACATATTTAATTGTCTCTATCTTTCCTTCTATTCCTCTTGTTCCAAATCCTCCTGGTACTATTATTCCATCATATTTAGATAAATTTTCTTTTACATTTTCTTTAGTTATTTTCTCTGCATCTACTAATTCTACTTCTACCTTTACATGATTTTCAAATCCTGCATGATATAAACTTTCTATTACAGATATATATGAATCTTCTAATTTTATATATTTTCCTACTATTGCTACTTTTACTTTATTATTTTTATCTATACTTCTAATATTATCTATCATTTCTTGCCATTTTGAATTATCTGGTACATATCTATCTAATTTTAAATGATTACAAACTTCTCTTGCTAACCCCTCTTCTTCTAGCATTAGAGGTACTGCATATAAACAATCTGCTGTTTTATTTTGAATTACACTTGATTTTCTTACATTACAAAATAATGATAATTTTTCCCTTATGCTATTTGGTATATCTTGTTCTGTCCTACATACCAATATATTTGGTTTTATACCTAAGCTTTGTAATTCTTTTACAGAATGTTGAGTTGGTTTTGATTTTATTTCATTTGAGCCATGTATATATGGAAGTAACGTTACATGTATATACAATACATCTTCTTGATTTTTCTCTAATCCTACTTGTCTAATTGCCTCTATTATTGAAACCCCTTCTATATCTCCTACAGTTCCACCAATTTCTGTTATTACAATATCTGTATCTGTATTTTCAAATCCATATATTCTATCTTTTATTTCATTTGTTATATGGGGGATTACTTGTACTGTTTTTCCTAAGTATTCACCTTTTCTTTCTTTCTCAATTACAGCAGAATATACTTTTCCCATTGTTACACTAGAATTATGAGTAAGATTTTCATCTATAAATCTTTCATAATGTCCTAAATCTAAATCTGTTTCTGCTCCATCATCTGTTACAAATACTTCTCCATGTTCATATGGGTTCATTGTTCCTGGATCTACATTTATATAAGGGTCAAACTTTTGTATTGTTACCTTATATCCTCTATTTTTTAAAAGTCTTCCTAGTGATGCTGCTGTTATTCCTTTTCCTAGTCCTGATACTACTCCTCCTGTTATAAATATATACTTTGTATTCATCTTTTTCCCCTTTCTAAAAGAAATAAAAAATAAAACCAAATTTATTATCAAAAAAATTAAACAAAATAAAAAAGATTAAAAATCCACCAAAAATTTGGTTTTTTTTCAATCTATTATTATCTTAACACTTATCAACAATTTTTACAAGTCTTTTTCTTAATTTTAACTTTTATTTTTTTATATTTATGATATACTACTTATATAAATATAAAAAATAAAAATATAAGGAGGAATTTTTATGCCAACACCACATAATGAGGCTAATTTAGGCGATATTGCAAAAACTGTAATTATGCCAGGAGACCCTCTTCGTGCAAAATACATCGCTGAAAACTTTTTACAAGATTATAAACTTGTAAATCAAGTAAGAGGAATGTATGCCTATACAGGAACATATAAAGGAAAAAAACTTACAGTTATGGCATCTGGTATGGGTATGCCTAGTATGGGAATCTACTCATATGAACTATACAAGTTTTATGAAGTGGAAAATATCATAAGAATAGGGTCTTGTGGAGGATATAAACCAGAATTTAAATTATTTGATATAATTTTAGCTGATAAAGTATTTAGTGAAAGTTCTTTTGCTCTAACTTTAAATAATGATGATTGTCATATTATAGAAGGAAATCAAGAATTAAATTCTATTATAGAAAAAGTAGCTAAAGAAACAAATACTCACATCATAAAAGGAAATACTGTTTGTACAGATTGTTTTGACGTTTATATGACAGATGTAAATAAATTTTTAGAAAGAGTTCCTTCTGACTTTAATCCACTAGGTGCCGAAATGGAAGCTTTTGCATTATTTTATACTGCTAAAATGTTAAATAAAAAATCAGCCTGCCTAATGAGTGTTGTAGATTCAAAATATATAAAAGAAGTTGCTACTCCCAAAGAAAGGCAAACTGGTTTAAATAGTATGATTAAACTTGCTCTAGAAAGTGCTGTTTTTTAGGACGGAGCAAAAAAACAGTAATTTTTTAATCATTAATCAAATAAAAAATATCCTTATTATTCTATTTAAGGATATTTTTTGCTGTTTTTTTGCTCCGTCCCAGAAAACAGTTTATTTTTTTATTGATAATATCTTATACTTCATAACTCCACCAGGTGCATTTACCTCTACAACATTATTTCTTTTAGCTCCAAGTAATGCTACTCCTAAAGGTGATTCATTAGAAATTTTATTCTCAGATAAATTTACTTCTGTAGAGCCAACAATTTGGTATTCTATTTTTTCATCAAATTCCATATCTAATACTTTAACAATATTTCCTACTTGAACAGTATCTGTATTAATATCTTTTTGATCTATTATTTTAGCATGTCTTAATTTATCTTCAAGTTCTACAATTCTTGTTTCATTTTCTGCTTGTGCTGTTTTAGCTTCATCATATTCTGAATTTTCAGATAAATCTCCAAAACCTAATGCTACTTTTATTCTATCAGCTATTTCAGCTCTTTTTTCTGTTTTTAAATAATTTAACTCCTCCTCTAACTTATCATGTCCTTCTTGTGTTAATATTACTTCTTTCTTTTCATCTTCCATTGTTCTTTTCTCCTTTCTTTAGGTAATTTGCATTTTAAAATCTTATATATATTACGGCAAAAAATGAAATTTGTCAAGCAAACTTCATTTTTATTTAACATTATATTCATTCTAGTGAATTGAAAAAGTAAAAGCAACTATGTAGACACAACATATACTTTACTCTTACATAGCCTCTTAATGTACAACC
>CALXAY010000067.1 GCA_944386415.1 uncultured Clostridia bacterium
ATTGCTCTTAATATTCCTATTTCTTTTGTTCTTTCTAATACTGATATATATGTTATTATTCCTATCATTATTGATGATACAATAAGTGAAATACTAACAAAACCTATTAAAGCATAACTTACAGCATCTATTATATTTGTTACAGATGTCATCATTGTTCCCACTATATCTGTATATGTTATTACATTTTCTTCTTTTCCTTCATCTTTTTGTTTTTGGTTATATTCTTCTATTGCATTTGCAATTTTTTCTTTATCATCAAATGATTTTGGATATATTGATATTGATGAAGGTTTTTCTAAATCTATAGCTCCTAATGTTACTAAGTTATCTTCATATGTTGCTTCCATATTTTCTCTATATGTTTCCATTATGTCTGCAATTTGCTCTGGTGTCATCCTAGAAATTGCCATTTGTTGTTCTGTACTTAAATTTTGCATATTAAATATTTGTTCTTCTCCTTCTTTTGGAAAATCTAGTCCTGTGAAAACATTTATATTACTATTTTCTTTTTGTTCTTTTACAATTTCTGCTTCATTTGTTTTATTTATTACATATTCTTTTAAATCTTTTAAATACCCAATTCCTCCTGCCATTCCAGTTGCTGCACTATTTTCATTTTGTTTTATAATTCCTACAACTTTTATACTTTCTGCATCTGATATTTTCTGCTTCATAAATTCATCATCATTTTCTTTATTTATCCATAATCCATTTTCTTTTTGATAATAATCACTATTTAACAATAATTTAAAAGATAAATTAAGTAATTCATCATAAGTATATGCTGTATTTTCTGGTTCTTCTACTGTTTCTCCTTTTGTTATTTTATTCATTGTTTCTTCTAATTCATCTTGGTCTTTTAGGCCTAATGAATACAATACATAGTCATTTACTCTATTATTTTCATCTACTATTAAAACAACTTCATTATAATTTTTAGGCCAACTTCCTGCTACTAAGTCATATTGAGAATGTAATAGTTCTTCGTTATTTAGCATTTCTGTCCATACATCTGTATTCATAAAGCTTATTCCATTTTCTTGAATCCCTGTCATTCCTCCCATACCTAGTTTTTCCATAACGGTACTTGGATTTACTTTTACTATTCCACTACTTGTATCTTCTTTATACAAGTTTAGATTTAAATTATAGTCATATTTTATTGAATTTGAATTATTTACTATTTCATTGTTTTCTTCTTCTAAATATTTTTTAAACTCTGTTAAATTATTATTTTCTACTTTGTTTGATATAGTTGATAACATTTCAGTCATTATATTTTGTGAATGAATTTTTCCGTCATTTGTGTTTTCATCACTATCTGTTTCTTGCATCATAGATTGTAGCATACTTGTTGTGTCTATCGTTGCTTCTTCTATTGTTATTGGATATGATGATAAAGTATCTTCTTCTACTTTATCTATATAATTTTGTATTCCTGTTGATATTGCAAGTATTAAAGCTATTCCTATTATTCCTATGCTTCCTGCAAATGCTGTAAGTACTGTTCTTCCTTTTTTAGTCATCAAATTGTTTAAACTTAAAGATAGTGCTGTTAAAAATTTCATTGATGTTCTTCTTTTTTCTTTTGAATTATTTGTTTCTTCTTTTACACTTTCATATGGATTACTATCATCAGTAATTATGCCATCTAGTATCTTTATTATTCTACTAGAATATTCTTCAGCTAATTCACTATTATGTGTTACCATTATTACTAATCTATCTTTTGCTATTTCTTTTAAAATATCCATTACTTGCTTACTTGTTTTACTATCAAGTGCTCCTGTTGGTTCATCCGCTAGGATTATATCTGGATTATTCACTATTGCTCTTGCAATAGCAACCCTTTGCATTTGTCCACCTGATAACTCATTTGGTTTTTTATGTATTTGTTCTTCAAGCCCTACTTTTTTTAATGCTTCTATTGCTTTTTCTCTTCTTTCTTTTTTACTTACTCCTGATAAAGTAAGGGCTAATTCTACATTTGATAATATTGTTTGATGTGAAATCAAATTATAATTTTGAAATACAAACCCTACTGAATAGTTTCTATATGCATCCCAATCTTTATCTTTAAAGTCTTTTGTTGATTTTCCGGTTTATTATTAAATTACCACTTGTATATCTGTCAAGTCCTCCTATTATATTTAAAAGTGTTGTTTTTCCACAACCACTTTGTCCTAAAATTGATACAAATTCATTTTCTTTAAATTCTATACTTATTCCTTTTAATGCATGTACTATGCTGTTACCTGATTTATAGTCTTTTGTTATATTTTCTAATTTTAACATTTTCTATCCTCCCACCAATAATTATATGTAATTTTTACTTTTTTAGTCAAGTCCATTTTTGTAACTTTTTTGTAAATTCATCTTTAAAATCCGCTAAATTTTGCTATCTTTCTATTTTATATGATGTCAAACAATTTTATTATATTTTTATACAATAAATATAAAAGAGATAGAAAACTTCTACCTCTTTATATCTATATATTTTAATCATGTTGGGTTCCTGCTTGTGAATGTGCACAATAGTAATGTGTTGTACTTGATCTATTATTTGAATGTTGACAATAATAATGGCT
>CALXAY010000068.1 GCA_944386415.1 uncultured Clostridia bacterium
TTATTTCCTCCTACATATGCTGTTACATTTGTATTTGTTGCTGTTATTGCTGTTGATTTTACTTCTATATTTATTGTTACTGTTTTATTTCCATTTGCTTCTTTTACTACTACACTTGTTGTTCCTGCTGCTTTTGGTGTTATTGTTAAAGTACTTCCACTTAAACTTGCTGTCGCATAAGAAGTATTTGGTCCTGTTTGTATACTAAATGCTCCTGCATTTTCTCCACTTATTGTTACTGTTTTATTTGCTCCTCCTACATATGCTGTTACATTTGTATTTGTTGCTGTTATGCTTGTTCCTTTTACTTCTATATTTATTGTAACTGTTCTATTTCCATTTGCTTCTTTTACTACTACACTTGTTGTTCCTGCTGCTTTTGGTGTTATTGTTAAAGTACTTCCACTTAAACTTGCTGCCACATATGTACTATTTGGTCCTGTTTGTATACTAAATGCTCCTGCATTTTCTCCACTTATTGTTACTGTCTTACTTACTCCACCTACATATAATGTTACATTTTTATTATCTGCATCTATACTTGTTTCTTTTACTTCTATACTTACTGTAACTTTCTTTCCACCATTTGTTTCTTTTACTACTACACTTGTTTTTCCTTCTTTTACTGGTGTTATTGTAAGTGTCTTTCCACTTATATTTGCTGTTGCTATTTCACCATCTGGGCCGTGTTTCTATAACAAATTCTCCTGCATTTTCTCCTTCTAAAGTTGCTGTCTTACTTGCTCCTCCTACATATGCTGTTACACTTTCTTGACTTGCTGTTATTGATGTTTCTTTTACTTCTATATTTATTGTAAGTTCTTTATTTCCGTTTATCTCTCCTATTACAACACTTGTTTTTCCTACTGCTACTGGTGTTATTTCTAATTCATTATTATTTTCTGGATTTATTTGGGTCTTTGCTATTGTTGACTCTGATGGAGTTTTTATTATAAATGTTCCAGCATTTTCTCCACTTAGCATTACTGTCTTACTACTTCCATTTATATATACTGTTACATTTGTTTCTGATGCTTCTATCGTTGTTCCTAATACTTCTAGCTTTGCTGTTTCTGATGTTTTTGTTACTGTACTTGAACCATATTTTTGTGTCACTACACAGTAGTAATACGTTCCATTTAAATCAGTTGTTACATTTTCTTTCTCTATTGTATATGTGTTTCCTACTGCTCCTGATATTTTTTCTCCACCTTCATTTGAATTTGTTGTATTTTTATACCATTGATATGTTATATTACCTTCTCCTTGTGCTGTTATACTAAATACTACATTTTGTGCTTTTTCATATGCTAATACTGCTTGTGGATTTGTTTGTATTTCTGCTTGTACTACTACACTTAATTTTGCTGCTTCACTTGTTATATTAGTTGTTTGTCCTTCATAATTTTGTGTTACTATTACATAATAATAAGTATTATTTAATTCTGCTGTAACATTTTCTTTTTCTATTGTATATGAATTTCCTATTGCTCCATCTATTGGTGTTCCACTTGCATTTGAATTTGTTGTATTTTTATACCATTGATATGTAAAATCTCCACTTCCGCTTGCTTTTACTGTAAATGTTACATCTGTTACTCCTTCTATTACGCTTACATCATTTGGTCTACTTACACTTATTCCATTTCCTACTGTTAATTTAGCTATACTACTTGTTATTATTACTTCAGAACTACCATAACTTTGTGTTACTTCGCAATAATAATATGTATTATTATCTTCTACTGTTGCATTTTGAATTGTATATGTAGACTCTGTTTCTCCTGTTATCGCTATTCCATTTGTCGTTGAATTTGTTGTGCTCTTATACCATTGGTAACTTAGATTTCCTGTTCCTGTTACAGCTACTTCAAAGGTTGCTTTTCTTCCTTCTATTACTGTTACTGATGCTGGCTCTTGTAATATTCTTGCTATTTCTACTGATGTTAATAAACTTTCTGCTGATTTTTTTGTTACTGTTGCTGTTCCAAGACTTTGTGTTACTTTTACATAATAATATCTTCCGCTTAAATCTATAGTTACTTCCTCTTTTGGTATTTTATAAGTAGGACTATTTGCTCCTGGTATTGCAATTTCTACTCCATCTAAACTTGTTTTATAATACCATTGGTATCTTAAATCTCCACTTCCACTTGCTCCTACTGTAAATGTTACATCATTTTGTGATTCTATTACTTGTACACTTGTTGGATTAGATATCATTTGTACTTGTGATACTACTGTTAACTGTGCTGCTTCTGTTGTTACTATATTTGTTTTATTTCTATAATTTTGTGTAACTACACAATAGTAATATCTTCCACTTACTCCTGCTGTTACATTATCTTTTGTTATTGTATATGTACTACTTGTTGCGTTTTGTATTGGTGTTCCTTCTTCGTTACTTCCTGTTGTATTATAATACCATTGATAATTTATTTTTTCTTCTAGTATTGAACCAGCTTCTTTTGCACCAGTTACTTGTACACTAAAGCTTACATCATTAACATTACTTATTGTTTCTACTGATTGTGGCCCGAGCTACTATTGCTATTTTCGTTACATTTTTATCTGGTACTTTATCTCCATTTGTATCTATATCTACATCTGGTATCAAATCTTTATTTTCATCTACATTTAAGTCTGGTATTCCATCATTATCTGTATCTACATTTACATCTGGTGTTCCATCTCCATCTGTATCTATATCTACTCCATCTAAATCTGGATCTAGGTTCTTATCTGGTACCATAT
>CALXAY010000069.1 GCA_944386415.1 uncultured Clostridia bacterium
TGCAATCAGAATGTGTGAAAAATAAAATAGATTTTCAATTACAATTAAACGGTAACATCTATACAATGATAAATCATTATATAGAAAAAGAAGAATTAGAAATATTACTTGCAGACCATATAAAAAATGCAATTATAGCAATTGAATATGGAAATAATATAAATAAAAGTATTTTGGTAAGACTTGGAAAATTAGATGGAAATTATGGACTATATATTTATGATTCAGGTATAGAATTTGAAATAGAAACATTATTGAATTTAGGAAAGAAACCAAGTACAACACATAAAGATTCAGGAGGTACAGGAATGGGATTTATGAACACATTTGATACGTTAAAAAAGAATAAAGCAAGTTTTATAATAGAAGAATATGGAAAGCCTATTAAAGATAATTTTACAAAAGCATTAAAATTTAAATTTGATAATAATTGTGAATTCAAAATTTATTCTTATAGGGAAGAACAAATAAAAATTAAAGACAAAGAAAAAGATTTAGTTGTAGAAAAATTACCATTTTAGTAATAAAATTTTTATATTAGCATAAGAATTAACAAAAGGAGGTCTTGTGCTAATATGGAATTAATTAAAAAAGTTTTTGATAAAATAAAGAAAGATAAATTTATTAAAGCACAAATAATTGTAATTTTCTTTAGTTTAATATTAGGAACATTATTACATTTTACATATGAATGGTCTGGAAGAAATTTATTTGTAGCAAGTTTTAGTGCAGTAAACGAAAGTGTATGGGAACATTTAAAACTAGCATTTTTTCCAATGATAATTGCTGCAATAATAGAATATTTCTTTGTAAAAGATGAGGTAAATAATTACGTTGAAGCAAAAACAATAGGAATATTTACAGCAATAAGTTTTATTGTAGTTCTGTTTTTTACTTATTCAGGTATTATTGGAACAAGTATTATTGTAATAGATATTTTAATATTTATTGCAAGTATAATTTTAGGGGAATATGTCGCATATAAACTCATGAAAAGAGAAGATGAAAGTACATATATAACAGAAATTTTGTCAATAATTATACTTGTATTTTTGCTTATTTGTTTCATAGTATTTACATATTTACCACCAGAAGTTAATTTATTTAGAGATGTTATGAAAGGTGTATATGGTATAGGAAATATATTGTAGAAGTAGGTTTTTCCTACTTTTTTATATTTTTTAATTGTTAACTGGAAAATATTTCAAAAACTATTGACAAAATTTGTAAAAATAATTATAATAGTTATAGTTTTTAATTCAAAATATTTAATTTATTAAATCTAAAAAATAATCCAATTAAAAAAATATGTTTAGATATCTGAGGCCATTATAAGCCCCTAATTTTGATCCCTATATTAAAAGTAATTTCCTATTATTTAATTGAATCTTATATAATTCCCCATTTTTTAAGAACATAAATTGAATACTATATTTTATAATGGCCTCAGATATCTAAATATGTATAAAGAAGTGAAATGTGAAAAATGTATTTTTTATAAATTAGTACAATACAAAATAAAAAGTTGTCTAAAATTTAATTTAAACAACTATATTTCTTAGAATCTAATTATCTCATTATATATTTCCATAGCAAAATTATCAGTCATACCTGAAATATACGATATTATTGCTTTAGAAAAATCATTTTCATTAGAGATATCAAAAATAATCCTATTTTTTAATTTTAATTCTTGGCGATTAGCAAAATCACAATAGTTTTCTAAAAAATGATAAAATCCATCAGCTAATTTTGGATAATGTTTTCTTAAAGTAGATAGATTTAATAATGTATTTTCATTATCATAACAATCTTTTAAAATATTATAAATTTCATTTATAACAAGTTTAAAATATTTTATAGAAGTAAGTGTACGTCTACTACGATAAATATGCTTATAATTAAAATCTTTTATTTTATTCATTAAATCAAAAGCATTTGTAGAAAAACATAATCCTTTTTCTGGTGAAGAATGTTCACACAAATCACATACCAAATAATTAATAATAGTACTATTGTTTAATTTTTCAGGAGAATCATAGTTTAGTAAAGAATATAGTTCTTCTAAATGGTTATCAAGTATTCCTAAAGTAATTGCATCTTCTATATCACGACCTATATATGAAATTTTATCAGATATTTTAACTACACAGGCCTCCCAAGTGTATGGTGCAAATTGGTTAGGATACATATAATCATTTAAGTCTATAAATTCATTTCTTGGTCTTAAAGCATTTTCATCTATTTCACCACAATGTGAAATAATTCCATCACGAATGCCATAGCATAGATTTAAATTATTTTTATATCCGTCGTGTCCAACTAATAACTCAATAGAATCAACAAAATCTAAGCCATTTTTCTCATGCCAAAAGCTAATTCCTAAATCTTTATTAGAAATTTCTGAAAGTATTTTTTCGCCTTCATGACCAAAAGGGCTATGTCCTAAATCGTGAGCAACTGCAATTGATTTTGTTAGTTCTGTATTTAATCCTAAATAACTTGCAATTGTATAACTAATAGATTCTACATGTGTAACATGTTCAATCCTTGTACAAATGTGATCATTTTCTGGAGAAAAAAATACTTGTGTTTTATGTTTTAATCTTCTATAAGCATTAGAATGAATTATTCTGGTATAATCTCTATCAAAACTGCTTCTTATATCAAATTTTCTTGTTTCCAATGGTGATATCCTTGAAATAACATTATTCCATTTAGAATTGTTTTCATTAATAGCAAAATCTTTAAAAGAATTTTTCATGTTAACCTCCTTTTATTAATCTGTCTTAAATAGTTTATAACAAAAAGCTAAAAAAGTCTACTACAAAATGTTTATTTTCTATTGACTAAAAAAATATAAAGAGTATAATAAATTTGGTTGAAATAAAGGAAATTAAAATGAAGGGAATAGATAAAAATGTTTAATTTAATAAGAGATGATTTTGATAAAAATTCAGATGATATATTAAATTCAATAAATAAAATGTTAGAAAAAAATAAAAAAGAAGAACAAAAAGAAAACGAAGAAGAAGGAAAACAAGAAGGAGAATAAATATGGGGAAATTATTTGTAATAGATGGAACAGATGGAAGTGGAAAACAAACACAATTTAATAAATTACAAGAAAGATTAAAAGAAGATGGAGTAGATTTTAGAGTAGTTAGTTTTCCTAATTATGATAGTCCAAGTTCAGGTTTAGTAAAGATGTATTTATCTGGAGAA
>CALXAY010000070.1 GCA_944386415.1 uncultured Clostridia bacterium
GTATGCAAAAGATATATCTAAAAAAATAAGAAGTGTTTTCAAAGAAAAGCAAAAGCAAGGAGAATATTTATGTAGCACATCTGCATATCGGATATAAAAAAGATTTGAATAACAAAAATAAATTAGTTATAGATTTTAATGTCGCTGATATAGTTAAGAAAATATTTGATATGTATGCAAATGGAACGGGAACTAAACTAATAGTACAATATTTAAATGATAATCATTATTTAAGTCCATTAGGATATAGAAAGACAGGAATTGTTCAGGATAAAAATAGAACCAATTATTTATGGAATGCAACAACACTATGCAATATGCTAAAAAACGAGGTGTATATAGGTAATACAGTTCAAAATAAGGTATCTGTTGTTTCTTATAAAGTAAAAAAACTTCGTAAAGTAGAAAAGGAAAATTATATAAGGGTTAATGATACGCATGAAGCCATAATTGATAAAGACATATTTGAAAAAGTTCAAGTAATACATAAAGAAAGAAGTAAAAGAGTTATAAAACAATATGATTACTTATTGAGAGGTTTGATTTATTGCAAACATTGTCGGTTGGCAAATGCAAATTGTATTAAAAGTTAATCATCATAGCAATCGTCCAAAGATTCCATACATAGTAGATTCAGATTATAAAAAAAGAAATTGCTATGCTAGAAATTTAAATTACTTAAAATTTGAAAATAGAATTTTAGAGATAGTAAGAAAAGTATGTAAAATATATGTAAATCGTAGTTTGCTAGAAGATACATATAAAAAGGCAAAAAATAAATCTATAGATATATTATCAGCTACTAAGAAACAAATTGAAGAAATGGATATTAATATAGCAAATATTAATAGAAAATTAGATAACTTATATGAGGATAAACTAAATGGAATATTAATGGATATGGATTTTAAAAGAATTTCTGAAAAATTTATATTAGAAAGAGAAAAGTTAATTAATGAAAAAAGTAAATTAACGGATAGATTACAAGAATTTCAAGGTTATCAATCAACAAACAATAAAAGTGATGAAAAGCAAATGAATAAAATAATTAATGAATTTCTAGAAATGAAGGAAATAAGTAAATCTTGTTTATTTAGACTTATCGATAAAATAGAAATAGATAAAGATAAAAATGTATTTATAACATTTAATTTTGCTCCACTAAATACAATAAATGAAAATATAGATGAATTTATTGAAATAGAAGAAATTTTGAATAAAGATAACTCTATTAAACTGAATGCAATATAAAAGATTATAAAAGTGTAGAAAATACTACATTATTTTTTGAAAATAAAATGGTGGAAGTTAATAAAACTTTCACCATTAAAGTTTGCTTTATAGCCAGAAGGAAAAGAAATAGTTGGAAAATTTTCAGCAATAGATTGAAAAGAACGGTAAATTTCACTGTTAATAGGATAAAATCCGGTAACTAAGTCAACTCCATCAGGATTTACCATAGGCATAATATAAATAGAGGTTTGAGTAAATAAATCTCTAATTCTAACTCCAAAAAGAGAACTATTATTAACGTATGTTAAACAATAATCTTCTATAAATTTCATAAGAAGAACAGAAGTAATCCACTCTTGAGCATGAATAGAAGCGGAATAAAAGACTTGTTTTTTACCACGACCAAGTTTGATTACAGGTATGCTTTTACCAAGAACACTAAATCCAACATTCTGAATTTGGATAAATGGATAAGTATTATTTAATTCATGAAGATTAGACATCATAATCTCATGAGTATAATTAATGTTTGTTTGAACAATTGCCATAAAATCACCTAAAATATAATATGTTAGAAACTAAAAAGTGTTACTTGTAATTTTTAAAATTCCAAGTTATAATATTCATATGAAAAAATTAGTAGTTTATAAAAAATATAATGGAAAAAAATTAAATAAGTTTTTGTTTTCTAATATTCAAGGATTATCAGAAGGACTATTTTATAAAACACTTAGAAAAAAAGATATAAAGATAAATGGAGAGCGTGTTAATTCTAATGTAACTGTAAATGAAGGGGATGAAGTATTAGTATATATTTCAGATGAATTGCTAAACTCTAAAGTTTCATTAGATATTATTTATGAAGATGAAAATATATTAGTTGTAAATAAACCTTATAATTTGGAAGTAACAGGCAAAAATAGTTTAACAAATATAATTCATAAAGAATATAAAGAAAATGATTTTTTACCAATGCCATGTCATAGAATAGATAGAAATACACAAGGGCTAGTTTTGTTTGCAAAAAATAAAAAAACATTAGAAATACTTTTTAATAAATTTAAAAATCATGAAATAGAAAAACATTATTTAGCTAAAGTTTTTGGAACGCCAAAAGAGGAATATAAAAGATGTGAAGCCTATTTATTTAAGGACAATAAAAAATCAAAAGTATATATAAGTGAGAATCCTAAGAAAGGATATAGAAAAATTATTACAACATATAGGGTATTAAAAAAAGAAAAAAATAATATTTCTCTTTTAGATGTTATAATAGAAACAGGAAGAACTCACCAAATAAGAGCTCATCTTGCATTTTTAGGATATCCTATAATTGGAGATCGGAAAATATGGAAAAAATGAAATTAATAAAAAGTTAGGTAAAAAATATCAATGTTTAAAAAGCTATATGTTGAAATTTAATTTTAAAAACGATAGTGATATTTTGAATTATCTAAATGGAAGAACAATAATTTTAGATGATAATAGGATAGGAGAATTTTAATTAAAACTAAAATTTAATAGGAATGAAGCTATTTAGTTCATTCCTTTATTTTATATTTTAAAAATACAACTTTTTGCTTGCAAAAAATGCTAAAAATATTGAAATTAAATCTTTAATTAAAAATGGTGCTGATACGAGTAGAAATGATGTTGTAATATTTATATTCATTAAAATACTATATTGCACAATTCCAAAAATATGGCACATAAATAAACTTAATATAATAAGTAAAATTTTTCCGAATTTATTTCTTATATTATTTGATAAGCCACATAAAATTACCATTGGAATAAATCCAATTATAAATCCACCTGTTACACCTAATACAGTTGAAAGACCGTTAGAGAAACTTGAAAATACTGGTAGTCCACAAATTCCTAACAATATGTATGAAAGAATAACTAAACTACCTTTTTTATAACCTAAAGAGAATCCCATTAATGCTATAGAAAAAGTTTGTAAAGTAATTGGAACACCTGTGGGTAATGGAATAGTAATTTGTGAACATATAATAATGCCAATTAAAAATAATAACATAGGAATAATATTTGAAAAATTAGCAATATTAACGTTTTTGAATTTTACATTTTCAATCACTGTTATGCCTCCTTCCAAAAAGATATTAACATATACATCTACTAATATAAATGAAGTGAATAGTCAGTATAAAAGTAAAGATTTAAAAATAAAAGCCATTCTAATGAATGACTTGTTAGATGTTAAAACTGATAGTAGTATCTTTAATTACTTAAATGGAAAAACTATTGTATTAGAAAAGAAGTTAATTAATAAATATAGTAAAATATGAATATAAAAGAGAGTAATTTATTTTTGAATATTCATAGTATATTTGCATATAGGATAATTTGAACATCCAATAAATTTACCATACATACCATTTCGTGTCACTAATTTTCCACCACATTTTGGACATATCATTTCTTCTTCCTGTTTTTTGCTTTCATTAATATTATCTTTTATATTTTTTATGTGATTGTGTCTAGCATTTTTGTCAAAAATATTACTTATTTTTATTTTGTTTGTAATATCATATAAATCATCATCTAATATTTCTTTTTTATATGATTTAATAAAATCATTAATATAATCTATATTAATAACATTTTTTGCATTTGTTTTAAGTTTCGCTTGGTTAGACACACATATAATTGAAATAAATTTGCTTTTATCTAAATTTAATAATTCCTCAAGAGCTTTTATATGTCCATAATTTTGATGAATTGGGTTATTGAAATAGTATTTATTTTTTCCTAAATGTTGAATCCATTTATCATTATATTCACTTCCAGTAATTAAACCATAGTAATTTTTCATTTCAATTACAAAAATACCAAACTTAGAGATTACTATGTGATCTATTTGGTGAGTGCTTTTACTAGACTTAATCATTATATTATTTAATATAAAATATTTATCACTAGGCAATTTTGATAGTTCTTTTTTTAGCCAAAATTCTCCCATGAAACCACGAAATTTTTTATAAAAAATTTCACAGAAAATTGCACATATAATTAATATCCAAAAAAATGGTTGTTTAAATATTCCTACAACTAATTCTAAGCTAAATCCTTGCATTTTTACCTCTTTTTCTATTTTTATTTTTATAAAAATCTAGTTGAATATAAGTAAAAAAAATACTTTGAATATGTTTTAAATAAAAAAATAAAATTTGGAGCAAATTACATACAAGTTATGAACTTCGTTCTTTTTCTAGAGGTATTATACATGAATTACTATTAAAATTCAATGGAAATATAGAGAATTTTTGATATATGTTATATAATAATTACACATTTATACTTTATGGAGTGATTATATGTTAAAAGAAATAAAAATAGAGTTAACTAATAAATGTTCTAGAAATTGTAAGCATTGTTCTAGTAATGCTACTAATAATATTGACAATCTAAAAGAATTAGATTTTGATAGTGTCTATAAAATTATTACTGAAGCAAAAATAATGGGTGTTGAAACTATAGTTTTTACAGGTGGTGAACCTTTAATGTATGATAGGCTTCCTGAACTTGTTGAATTAACTTCAAAATTGGGAATGAAATCAACTATTTATACATTTGCTTATAGAACTGATGAAAATCTAGACAAATATAAAAATTTAATTAATTTAGGATTAAATAAAATAGTTTATTCACTTGCTGATTCATTATCTGATGAAACAGATATTTCTACTTATGATATTGAATATTTTTTTGATAGAATATTTGAAAACAATAATGCAAGATTGGGATTTCATTATACTGTTTCAAAAGATTCTTTTTCTAAATTAAATCATAGAGTAACCGAAACTATTGATGCATTTAAATTTAAGAAATATTTTGATAAAATAAGTTTACTTCGTTTTGTACCACACGGCAAAGGAACGGCTAATATGGACCTATCTAAAGAAGAATTACTTACTATAAAAAATCTATATTTAAATACAAATTATAAAGATAAAATTAGACTTGGTAGCCCTTGGAATATATTAGGAATTGAAAATAGTCCTTGTATTATTGCGGATAAAATAATGATAATTGGCTTTGATGGTATTGCTTATCCGTGTGACTCTATAAAATATTTTACTAAATTAGGTTATTCACGGAAATATAAAAGAAAACTCTTTAAAGGAGATGTATAATTCAGATTACTTTAGTAATATAAGAAAATTTAATACTAATAACTCCTGTTCTTCTTGTGAACAATATTCGATTTGTAAAAGTGGTTGTATAGGACAAAAAATAATAGCAAATTATACTGATAACAAGGATAAAGTACTAACATTAAAAAAATGTATTAATTCACGAGATCCAAAATGTATGAGGTAAGAATATGATAAAAAGAGAAAAAGTATATGATTTATATTGGTATTTTGCTTGCGAAAGACAAAAAATTTTTTGGAAAAAATTAAATGGAGAACTTGCTCCGTGGACTGATGACCAGATATTACAAGAATATAAGTTTTGTAATAGTTATAGAGTTAATGATAGAGTTAGTCAGTATTTGTTAAAAAATGTTATATATAATGATAAAAAATATTCTGATGAAGATATGTTATTTAGGATATTATTATTTAAATTATTTAATAAAGAATCCACTTGGGAATTGTTATTAAATAATTTTGAAGATATAACATTGAAGACATTTAGCATTAATGAATATTCTAAATTATTAGAAAATGCCATATCAAAAGGAATAAAAATTTATAATGATGCATATATAAGTTGTGCTAATAAAGCATTTGGATATGATAGAAAACATGATAATCATTTGGCATTGCTTAATAGGATGTTTGTTGAAGATAAAATTCAAGATAAAATTATTAGTTGTAAAACTATGGAAGAAGCATTTAATATTATTAAAAGCTATCCTCTAATTGGGAATTTTATGGCTTATCAATTAGTTACTGATATTAATTATAGTGAAGTTGTGAATTGGAAAGAAGATGAATTTACAGTTGCTGGACCTGGTTCACTTCGTGGAATTAAAAAATGTTTTATAGACAAAGGTAAAATGAGTAATGAAGACGTAATTAGATATATGTATGAACATCAAGATGAAGAATTTAAAAGACTAAATTTGGAGTTTAAAAGAATTGGCAATAGACCTTTACAATTAATAGATTGTCAAAATATATTTTGTGAATTAGATAAGTATTGTAGACAAGCTATTCCTGATTTAAAGTCTAATAGAACTAAAATAAAAAAACATTATATACCTAAGAAAGATAAAATCGTATATATTTATCCACCAAAATGGAAATTAAACACTTAAATAAAAAGAATATGTAAAATTATATTAGAAATATCTAAAAGACAGCACTATTAAATTTGTTAGTGTTGCTTTTTTAATTACAAATTAATAATTTTTGCTATAATTTCTTTATCTTCTATTTTGTTAATTCCAAAACATTTCTTTCTTAAAACTTTGATTGAAGCTCCCAAATGATACATTTTTCTCTATTATCTATTACTATAAATCTATCGTGAAATTTATTTGTTTTAGAAACTTTTAATATAGGATATACTATATTAAATTTTTGAATATCTATATTTTGAATATTACTTTTGTTAGATGTAAAAATAACTACTTCTACATGCTTCTTCTTTTTAGTTAACATCTTTAATATAATATTGATACATCACTATCTAGCATTACTTGTTTTCCTCTTATGGTATATATTAAATTTTTTATTTTTTCATTAGATATTTCATTTTGAATTGATAATTTGCTTTCTTCCATAAATTCACATCCTTACATTAGATTAACAATATTATAAACATATGTTGGCTAAAATCAAACGATTTAACTAAATTTATACATCTTTTCTACTTTATAGTGAATATTTGAAATTTTGTATTAGAGAATACAAAATAATCTTCTTATAATTTTTCTAATTCTTGTTTAGTAATTGCATCTTTATAAATAAAACCTACATTATTATTTCGTAGTATTTCATATAAATATTCAATATAATCTTTACTACTTTTTTTAGATAAATTCTTTTATAAATTTAACATTTGTTATCTCGATTTTGTAGCTATTAAATACTTAACCTTTCTGCTCTTAATTGTATAATTATAATTTTTAATAATTTCCAATAATTCCTAATTATGTTTTAATTCCTGTATCATCTTAAATTCAAGCATTAAAAATGCCCTCCTTTCTAGTCAAGAGAACATTTTTTATCTAAATAAAAGACAACCTACAAACTTTATAGTTCGTAAGTTGTTATAATTTGGAGCGTTTAAGGAGGTTATTTGCGAAAAAATTGCACAATTTTCAAAGTGTTTCTTCCAGATTTTTCTCAAAATATTAGGTTCATCGACTGTTGAAATTAGTATAACATAAAATTAATTAACTTCTCAATAATTTTTTTAAAATATCCCTATTTATAAGAAATATACTACAATTTTTCTTGATATAAAATATTGACAAAAACTAATTTATCGACTATAATAATATTAAATATTATTATAGTCGGAGGTACGTGATGAAATATTTTAAAAGATTAGCTGAAAGTGTAATTAAAAAACAAGAAAAAATGTTTAAAACAATATTAGTAACAGGAGCAAGACAAGTAGGAAAAACAACGATGTTAAAAAATATAAAACCAAATATTAATTATATTACATTAGATGATATGATTTTAAATCAATCAGCAATAGAAGATCCAGAGTTGTTTTTAAAAGCCAATAAACCACCAATTATAATTGATGAAATACAATATGCACCAAATTTATTAAGATATATAAAAATAGCAGTAGATAATAGTGAAAAAAAAGCAATGTACTATTTGACAGGTTCTCAACAATTTAATTTAATGAAAGATATTAGCGAGAGTTTAGCTGGAAGAGTCGGAATTTTAAATTTGCTAGGATTAAGTCTTAGAGAAATAAAAGAAATAGATTTTAATGAGCCATTTATACCAACAGAGGAATACTTAAATAAAAGAAAAAAATATGAAAAAGAAATTTCTTATAATGAAATTTGGAATATTATTCATAAAGGTTCAATGCCAGCTTTATATCAAGAAGAAAGCGATGTTGATATGTTTTATGCAATGTATGTAAGCACATATATTGAAAGAGATGTAAGAAGCTTAACACAAGTAGGAGATACACTTAGCTTTTTAAAATTTATGACAGCATTAGCAAGCCGAATTGGACAGTTACTAAATTTAAATAGTATAGCAAATGAAGTAGGAATAACAATACCAACAGCACAAAGATGGTTATCTATCTTAGTAGCTTCTAATATAGTATATGTACTTGAGCCATACTATAATAATATTATGAAAAGAGCAGTAAAAACACCAAAAGTATATTTTTTAGATACAGGATTAGCAGCCTATTTAACAAAATGGAAAACTAGCGAAGTATTAGAAGCGGGAACAATGGCTGGAAACTTTTTTGAAAATTATGCGATAGTAGAAATTATTAAAAGTTATTATAATAGTGGAGAATTAAGAGCACCGGTATACTTTTATAGAGATAAAGAAAAAAGAGAAATAGATTTAATTATTGAGCAAAATGGTAAATTATATCCCATAGAAATTAAGAAAACAGCAAATCCATCTAAAGATATGATAGAAAATTTTAAAGTATTAGAAACAGTAAAAGAAGTTGGAGAAGGTGCAATTATATGTATGTATGATAAGATAATTAATTTAGATGAAAAAAATAAAGTAATTCCATATAAATATTTATAAATAAAAAATGAGTACCAAATTGTAGATTAATATTACAAATATAAAAAATTACTCCCATGAAATTCTAAAGCTATTTATTTTTAATAGTTGTTAGAATTTCGCGGGAGTAATTTTTGGAGCGAATCACATACAAGTTACGAACTTTATTCTCTTTCTGTATTCATTATATATTAAAATTAATATATTTTCA
>CALXAY010000071.1 GCA_944386415.1 uncultured Clostridia bacterium
TTCTTCTAATTTTTCACCACTTAATAATTCGTTTACAGTAATTCCAAGATATGTACATAATTCTAACATAATAGAAGCATCTGGCATACCTCTTCCCGTTTCCCATTTAGAAATAGCTTTATTAGAAATATTTAGTTTGTCTGCAAGCTCACTTTGTGTAAGATTTTTGTCTTTTCTACATTTTGCTATAAATTTTCCTATTTTTTCTTGGTTCATAATTTTTTCCTCCTTTATTTTTTCTATAATATAACCTAATTTTTTTAAACTTTAAACTTCTTTCAAGTAGATTTTCTTATTTTCTAGTCTACTATTAGTAGAATTATATAATAGAAAAAGAATATTATTAAAATAACAATATTCTTTTCTTTATTATTTTACAATTTTATTATATTTTTAATATTTCCTATTAAATATAGAGGAATATTTATTAACCAATCTTCTTTTTATAATCTTTCATATAAGTTCTAATATTTATTTTTGTATTATACTATAGAAAAATGAGACAAAAAAGCCCCGTCCCCATTTGTCTCATTCTATCCAATTTTTAATAGTTTCGTCATCTTCATTATCATAAATTCTTCTTCCTGTTTTCCAATTATAGTCTGGATACGTTTTTCTTAAATCATTTTCTGCATAGCTCATGCTAGAGCCACCTGAAGTGCAAAATGGTATTAAAGTTTTTCCTGAAAAATCTAAACTTTCAATAAAAGTATTTATAACTGTTGGTGCTACTCCCCACCAAATAGGAAATCCTATTAAAATAGTATTATAATTACTTAAATTAATTTTCTTTTCTTTTATTTTGGGTCTAAAAGTTCTATTACTCATTTCTAAAGATGACCTACTTTGTTTATTTCTCCAGTCTAAATCTTTACTTGTATACTTTTCTTCTGGCTCTATTTCAAATAAATCTCCTTGTAGTGCTTCTGAAATCTTTTTAGCAGCATTTTTTGTTACTCCACTTGCTGAAAAATATGTTATTAAAATTTTACTCAACTTAAAATCACTTCTTTCTTTTTATTTTTGGAAGTTTTATCACAAATTGTAATGCAAATCAAACATTATTTAATTCATGAAATTTTATTAAATCTATAATACTAATAATCTCATTAATTACTATTATAATTTATCTAATTTTATCACTTTTGTTGCTATTTTTTGAATAAAAGTTTCATCATGTTCTACAAAAATTATAGTAGGTCTATACTTTAAAATTGCTTCTTCTATTTGTATTCTTGTTAATATATCTATATAATTTAATGGTTCATCCCAAATATAAATATTTGCTTTTTCTGATATGCTTTTAGCAATTAAAACCTTCTTTTTTTGCCCTTCACTCATATCTATCATATCTGTATCAAAGTCTATTTTTGAAAAACCCATTTTAGAAAGCATTGCTTTAAAAATACTTTCATCTATACTATTATCTTTTGCAAAGTTCTTTAAACTTCCTTTTAAGCTTTCTGTACTTTGTGACACATAAGATATTTTTAAATTATTCACTATTTTGAAATTCCCATCATATTCTATTTTTTCTCCTATAATAAGTTTTAATATACTTGATTTTCCTGTTCCATTTTTTCCAATTATCGCCATTCTATCTCCACTTTCTACTTCGAATGAAATTGGAAAAAATATTGTTTTTCCATTATATTTTATTTGTAAATTATTTGCTATAACTAGAGGATTTTTCTTAGATTCTAACGGAATTATTTTTAAATTTTCATTCTTATCTATATTTTTTAATAAATTTGTTTTATCATCTATTGCTTTTTCAATTCTTTTCTCTATAACCTTAGACTTTTTCATCATTTTAGCAGATTTATGTCCTACATAACCTTTATCTATGGTTGGTTGATTGTTATATTTTTTACTTTTTGTTTTTTCAACTTCATTTGACCATCTTGTAGTATTTTTTGAAGCTATTTCAAGTCTATTTATATCTTTTTGTAATTTTTCGTTTTGTACTTTTTCAAAATTATCTTGTCTTTTTTTATTTTCTTCCCATGTTGAAAAATTTCCTTGTTGTATTTCAATATTAGTATTATTTATAGAAATTATGTGATCTACTACACTATCTAAAAATTTCCTATCATGAGATACTAATATAAAACCTTTTTTCTTTTTTAGATAATAAGCTAAATTTTTTCTTGTTTCAGTATCTAAATGATTTGTAGGCTCGTCTATTAACAGGAAATTATTTTGCTTTAAAAATAGACTAACTAAAAGTATTTTTATCTGTTCTCCACCACTCAATAAATTAAAGTTTCTATATAAAATCTCAGCATCTGTGTTAATTAAACTTAATTCTTTTATAAATTCCCAGTCTTTGGCATTTGGAGCTATTTTATTTGCTATTTCTATTGACATTTTTTCTTTATCTCTTACTTCAAAGGGAAAATAGTCTACTTCAACATTTTTAGAAATTGTTCCACTATATTCTAAATTTCCTTGTAATAACTTTAGAAATGTAGTTTTTCCTTTTCCATTTCTCCCAATTAAACCTAGTTTCCAATCTGTATCTAAATTAAAAGATACATTTTCAAATATATTTTTATAACTTCCTTTATAACCAAAAGTCAAATTATTTACACTAATTAAAGACATTATTCTCACCTTATTAATACTAATTATAATTTAACAAATTTTAGTAATTATTTATATATGTTTCTTTCACAAAATCTATTCCTTGTCCTATTCTAATAGGAAAATACTTTGGTCCGATAACTAAACTATAAATTTGGCTATTTTTATCTTGAAAAGTAATTATATAATCTTCATGGTATTTACTCCACTCGATAGAAACATATTTTAATTGCATTTCACTAAAATTACTTTTCATATATATAGTTCCATATACTTTTGCTATTTGCTTTGGAATAGCACCACTTACCCATAATACTATAATAAGTAAGATTATAGCTATTATAGATAATATTAGAATTTTTTTCTTTTTCATATAACTTCACTTCCTATTTAATAATTAAATTAGACTTATTTGTTCTGATTCTTGCAAATTATATTCTTTTATTAATTTTTCATTTTTAGCAATTGTTATTTTATCCGTTTCTTTAATGCTACCTATAAGAATTGGAGATTTTTCGTCATGTAATTTAATATTTTCTTTTGCTAATTCTGGTCTTTCATTTGCATAACAATACTTACAACCGTTTATACAAGTATCATAAGCACCAATATCACGACTAGGAATACAATGACAACCTTTTCTCATTCCTTTTGCTTTGATATTTCTATATTTTACATTATTTGCTTTTTCTAAAATCTCAGTAGTTGTACACCCTGATAAATGTATTTCATACTTTTCATAATTTTCATCTGTTCCACAAGTTTGTATATATAAATTATATTTTTTAGCAATTTGTCCTATTTTGCTTGCTATTTCTAGCTTATCCTCACTTGTAAAAGGTATTATTTCAGGCATATTATAGCCTAATTTTTTATACATTTCTACAAAACTAAAAATACATCTTTGTACATAAGGTGCTATTTTTTTGGCCATTATTTCAAATGTTTCTATATGATTTTTAATAGTATACTTTTTTGTTAAAAGAATCGGATCATATCTCCATAATACTTTTTCTTTTCCAACTATTTTTGAAAGTTCTATTAATGTTTTTATCGAGTCATCAATACTTGGTACATTCGGTTCTACATCTTTTCCATAAGCAGTTATTGTATAATAGCATATTACTCTATATTTTTCATTTATCTCCTTTATGTATTTTAATATCGGCTTATAATTTTTTGAACAAAACATTAAGCAATCTACATCTTCTGGTTTTAAACTTATTTTTGATACATTATTTGTAAATAAAGGATTTCTAGAATAAGCATATCCTTCTTTAAGTCTATTTATTAACCATTTACTATAATAATTTACTATATCTGTTCTTCCACCCACATTTACAATCATTTTACTTGTTTCTTCCTCACATTAATTTTCTATTACTTATTGTACTTCTATAATATCAGAAAAAATGAAATTATTCTAGTATTAAAGGTGATTATTATATAAATTAATTTTTCACAAAAAATTAGAGAACCAAATGGTTCTCTTCTGAAAATAAAAGGGGATGTTTTTATGCTTATTATAAGCAAACTTAAGATTTAATTTCTTAAGTTATACTTATAATAAATCCCAAAAGTAAATATAATGTAATCTTAATGTAAACAAATTGTAAATTTTTTAATATATTAAGTCACATTTTTTTAATTCTTCACTTAATTTACTTGTAATTCTTCTAGGTCCTCTTATTGATTTTACTCCACATTCATTAATTTTTTTAATGTTAAATTCGTCTTTTTTATATTTTTTTAACAATTTAATTTTTATTCTTTCTTTAGAATCATCACTACAATAACTATTAGTTTCTATAACTTTACACTTAAACATTATACATGAATAAGGAATTGTTATATACAAATAGACAACATCTCCTTCTAAAATACCTTTAGGCTTATGCCATGTAATTATATCTGTTTTTTCAAATGCTCCTATTATATCATAATATTTAGGATTTGCAGGGAAAATCCATTCTCTAATATCACTTGAGTTTTTATAGCTAATATCTATTAAATTAATTATTTCTTCATCAGGTAAAGTATCATTTAAAATAATACTTATCCAATTTTTTTTACTCATATGATAAGCTTTATAAAATCCTTTACCATTTAAATACTTTTCTATTTCATTATCTAATTTTAAATTTAATATTTCTATTTTTCCATTTTCTTTTGGGATAATTTTACTTTTATCAATATCCATAATTACTGCAAACCATTTACTATTCATGTTGTTCCTAAAAACTCCATAATTAGGAAATTTATCCCATAAAAATTCTGGTTTAACATTATATTTTTCATTAATAAAATTTGCCATTCTATTTGATTGGCTAAATATAAAAGCTTCTTTTTCAAAACAATTATTTCTTACATCTTCTAATATTTTTGTATATTCTTCTTTTACTGAATTTACAAACTCACCAATAACATATTTTATACGAAAATTAGTATATTCTTCTTCCAAACCTAAATCATAAACTTTTCCTGTTACTTTTCCTTTTTCATCTA
>CALXAY010000072.1 GCA_944386415.1 uncultured Clostridia bacterium
CCGTCATCATCTATATCTACATTTAAATCTGGTGTTCCATCTCCATCTGTATCTATATCTACTCCATCTAAATCTGGGTCTAGGTTCTTATCTGGTACCATATCTCCATCTTCGTCTATATTTATTTCTGGTTCTCCGTCATCATCTATATCTACATTTAAATCTGGTGTTCCATCTCCATCTGTATCTATATCTACTCCATCTAAATCTGGATCTAGGTTCTTATCTGGTACCATATCTCCATCTTCGTCTATATTTATTTCTGGTTCTCCGTCATCATCTATATCTACATTTAAATCTGGTGTTCCATCTCCATCTGTATCTATATCTACTCCATCTAAATCTGGGTCTAGGTTCTTATCTGGTACCATATCTCCATCTATATCTATATTTATATCTGGATCTCCATCTCCGTCTGTATCTATATTTATATCTGGATCTCCATCTCCGTCTGTGTCTATATTTATGTCTGGTTCTTTATCTCCATCTATGTCTACATTTATATCTGGCTTTCCATCTCCATCTGTATCTACATTTACATCTGGGTCTCCATCTCCATCTGTATCTATATTTATATCTGGTTCTCCATCTCCGTCTGTATCTATATTTATATCTGGTTCTCCATCTCCGTCTGTGTCTATATTTATGTCTGGTTCTTTATCTCCATCTGTATCTATATTTATATCTGGTTCTCCATCTCCGTCTGTGTCTACATTTACGTCTGAGTCTCCATCTCCGTCTGTATCTATATTTATATCTGGATCTCCATCTCCGTCTGTATCTATATTTATATCTGGCTTTCCATCTCCGTCTGTGTCTATATTTATGTCTGGTTCTTTATCTCCATCTGTATCTATATTTATATCTGGATCTCCATCTCCGTCTGTATCTATATTTATATCTGGATCTCCATCCCCGTCTGTATCTATATCTATATTTGGATCTTTTGAAGGTCCTACTATCTCTATATTTCCATCTTCATCAATTTCTATATTTTCTCCACCATGTTCTATCTCTATTTTTCCTGTATCTGGATTATATTCTGCTGATGAGTTTGGATCTTTTTCCTGTAATTGGTCCTCTATTTGCTCTGCCTTATCTTCATTGCTTACTGTTTGATCTATACCATCCCATGCATCTTTTACATCATCTATTGCTTCTTCTCTATTCATTGTTAGATTTCCTGCATTTATTTCAAATAAGTGTTCCTTATAACTTATCTCATATATTTTCTTTGCTTCATTATATTCCACCGTTGCATTTTCATCTTTTTCTTTTATTTTATTCTCAAAATATTTTGCTATTTCTTTTTCTGTATAACCTCTTCCGTTATTTGTTTCTATTAATAGCTCTTGCCACATTATTTGTAATTCTTCACGGATTCCTGCTAAGTCTGTTTGATCTTTTGCTTGTTCAGCTTTAGTTATTAATCCATTTTCTCCTGTTAACATTGCAATACTTACTACTGCTAATATTATTAAAACAACAATTGTAATTACCAAAGCAATTAATGTTATACCTTTTTTATTCTTTAACTCTTCTGTAAGCATAGTTTTACCTCTCCTTTTATTATAATAATTATTTATTTTCGACATTTTTCATGTTTATTCTCCACAATTTTATTATACCGTTATAGCAATTGTTTTGCAAGCGTTTTTAAGCGCATATCTAATTGTTATTTAAATGTAAAATGTTTGTAATATAATTGTAATTTGTAGTCTTAAAGGAGGTGAAACATGATGAAAAAATTAAAGATTCCTAAAAACCATAGTGGCATTAGTAAAACCTTAAGACTTCCAGAAAATCTGGTAAAAGATATTCAAATTTTGTCAGATATGAAAAACATTTCCTTTAATAAAACAGTAACAGAACTTTTAGAATTTTCATTAAAAAATTTAGACGAAGAAGATGAAAAAAAAATTGAAGAAAAAAGAAAAGATTTTACTTTGATGTATTAAATTTTTTGTTAAAAAATCAATTTGCATATGTAAATAAAAAGAACCCAACTCTTAATTACTTAAGTTGGATTCTTTTTCATTTTAAATCATATTTTCTTGTTTATTGAGCATTTTCATCAACTACTGGCATTTCCATATGATTTGCATTCATTACATCAATATATTCTTGATATAAACTATTCATTTTCTCTAATTCTGTATTTAATTGATTCTCTACTTCAGTTATTTCAGTAGTTAATAAGTCTATTTTTGACTGTAATTTTTCTACTTTTACCTCTTCTGAATCACTTTCATTTATTACTATATCTTCTACATTTGTTGCTTCTTGCCAGCTATTATCTTCTTTAGTTGCTCCTCCTACCAATTTGTAAATTCCAAATCCTATTGCAACTATTACTATTATTGCAATTATGACTATTACTATTCCTTTATTTGATTTAGCTTTTGCTTTTGTTTTTTCAGCCATTTCGCACCTCCTTATTTTTATTATTGTACTTCATTTTGCACTTAATTTTGTGTCTCATTTTGCACTTGATTTTGGTCTGTTACTTGATTTTGTGTTTCTGTTTGAACTTGTTCTTCTGGTGCTTCTCCTCCCGTTATGCTTATTAGTTGATTTTCTAATTCTGTTCTTTCATTTACTAGTGGTTCTATCTTGTTGTTTAATTCATCTACTACTTTTTGTTGCTCATCGATTTTTGCTTGTATTTCTTCTAATGTCTTACTTGCTTCAGCTTGTTGTTGCTCAAGTGCTTGATTTTCTTGGTTTTCTTGATTTCTAGATGCAACTTGCTTATAAATAAAAGCTATAACGATTATTACTACAAGTATTAGCATGAATATTAGAATTGTTCTGTTACCATTTTTTTTGTTTTCTTTACTAGCCATTTTCTTCCTCCTTTGTTTAATTATTTTTTATAATATAACTTAATAGTTAATATTATTCATTATTAGGAATATTGTATGAGCCAGGAGGAACAATTTCTGCTTCCTCCCCTGCTCCATCTTCTTCTACTGTAAGTTCTTCTTTATATTTGGCATTTTGTATCTGTGATAATTGTTGTTCTAGAGAATTTCTTTCTTCCGTTAAATTGTTCACTTTATTTTGTAATTCTTTTACTATATTTTTTTGCTCTTCCATCTTTTGTTCAACTGTTTGTATAGTTGAATCTTGGTTACTACTTTTATCAGCTACATCTGTATTTTCATTATTCTTAGACTCCTTAGTAAATCTAATTACTACAACTGCAACTATTACAACGACTACTATTAACATCACCAATAAGATTATTTTACTTTGTTGTTTTTTTATGTTTGTACTTTTTTTATTCATCTTATCTCCTCTCTTCTATCTTATCTTAGATATGCCGTGTTATATCTATATCCATTTATTGTCTCTGTTCCTGTAACTACACTATATCCGCTACGAACTCCATTTATTGTTCCCATTGCTGATGAACCTAAGTTTGAATTTATTGGATATTGAGCTTTTACTATACCATTATAAAAATAGAAAGTTCCAATTTGATATATACCTACTCCTCCTCCGTCGTTTAAAAGGCCTAATACTTGAGGATTTTTAGTACTTAATGTTTCACTTGCACTACCTAATGTGAATGCTCCCATATTATATACTGCTGGTGAACCTTCAGATTGTACTAATGCTGTTCCAGTCATAGTAAATGAAGCTCCTGCTTGATTTATAACACCTTGTGGTTCTTTTCCTATAATTCTACCACCATTCATAATTAAGTTTGCTCCTTCTTCATTTTCTATACACCAATAAGCTACAGATGTTTGATTTTCTATTAAAGAATTATCATACATATATATGTATCCGCCATTTGCATTTACTACAGGATAGATTCCAGTAGTTACATCTGCACTAATGCGTGATGAATCATACATTTTCATAGTTCCTGAATTATCAATACTTATTCCTTCACCATTTTGTGTTATATAAGAATCTCCTCTCATTTCAAATGTAGCACCTGCTCTATTAGTAAATGTATAATATAATTTACCATCATTAACAGTTGAATTTGCCTTATTTATTACATTACTTGTACCTTCCATGTACATTGTAGCCTTATCATTATTATCAATTACAGAACAATTTTCTGCAGTTATAGAAGCACTTCCTGATGTTGTTAATGATCCGTAATTATCTACTGCAACACTTGATGTTGAAGTAACTTTAGCATTATCTGTAACTGTCATTGTTCCGTTATTACTAACAACAAGACCTTTATAATCATTTTTAACAACTGCCGTACCACCTAAATGTACTTCTCCAGTATTACTGATTCCTGCTCCTTCACCTTGGCTTACAGTTCCTCCTGTCATTTCCATTGTACCACTATTTCCAATAGTATAAACACTTCCTGATGTATGGCTAATATCTACTTTTCCTGATATTGTTAAATCATTTCTATTAACTATTGTTGCATTATTTGATGTTTTCAAGATACATCCATTTGATGTTGTTCCATTAATTACCATTACACCTTCATTACCTATTCCAATTGCATTAGTAGATGTAATTGTTCCTCCATTCATAGTTACTGTTCCTGTTGATTTATTCATTAATGCTTGGCTAGATGCACTAGTGCCAGTAACTACAGGACTATTATTTATATTTAAATTACCCATATTATATAGTCCTACATCAGTTGATGTAACTGTTCCTCCTGTCAAATTCATAGTTGCACCTTGGCTATTTTGTATAGCACAACTTGAACCACTTGTAATATTAAGTGAAACTGATGCATTTCCACTCATATTAAATGTTCCTTGGTTATTTATTCCACTACCAGAAGTTACTGTTACACTTCCTCCTGTCATTTCCAATGTTCCTTCTGGTTGATTCATTACTGTAAACGCATTTCCTGATGTATGATAAATATTTCCTTGTTCAAATTCTAAATTACCTGCATTATATACTGCTGGAGCAGACTCTGACATTATCTCACATGTTGAACCATTTACATTCATTTGACTTCTATTATCTACTGCGAAATAACCTTTTGCTCCTATTGTTCCTCCTGTCATATTAACTGTTCCTTTGTTAAATAATGTTTGTACTGTATCGTTAGCATTACCTTGGATTTTAGCATTTTCGCTTATATTTAATGTTGAATAATTGTATATTGCAGAAACATTATCTGATGTAATAGTTCCTCCACTTATAGTAGCTGTTCCTTCATTATATATATCAGCACTAGTTGTTGCACTAATATTCTTAAATACTGCATTTTCACTTATATTTAACGTACCTACATTTTTTATTGAACTACCTTCACTTTGAGTAACTGTTCCACCTGTTGCATTAACTATTCCGCCTTCTCCATTATATATAGTATAATAATTTCCTGTATCATGGCTTATTTCTCCACCTTTTATATTTAATGTTCTTTCTCCTGCTTCACTATATATTGTACAAGAATCAGGACTTGTTATTTTTCCATTATTCATATTTAATGTTCCATGTAATTCAATTGTTAATGCTTCAACTCCTTGAGCTTCTCTAGTTATTGTTCCTCCATTAACATCTAATGTTGAACCAGAACTTACCATTATTGTTGCATTACCATTTGGTACATTTCCTTTTATTGTTCCGCTATTAAATGCTACTTTGCTATTATCAGATATTTTAATAGTATTTTCACTAATCATTGTATAATTTCCAAAAGCCAAAGTTATATCTTTTACTATATTGACTGATGAGTTATCATCTGTATCTTTTAATAAAGTTATTGTAGATCCGTCATCAGCTGCTTCATGTGCTGCTGCTAACGTACCAAATGTTGATGTCTCTCCTTCTGATGTTTGTAGCTGATAAACTGGCTCTAATGTTGTACTATTTGTTATATCACTTCCCGTACATGCTGTATAGTTTGTTCCTTCTGCTACTGTTACAGTACATCCTATATATTTTCCTGAATATGTTTCTTCTACAGTATATGTTGAACTATTAGCATTTGGAATAACTGTTCCTGATGTAGCTCCTTCTAAATCACTATACCACCACACGTAACTTAAATTCCCATCTGATTTTGTATTAACTTCTGCAGTTAATTTTTGTCCTACTATATTTTCCCCTGTAATTGTAACTGTTACACTTCCTGTAGCTTTATTTATAGTAATTGTATTTCTTCCTGATTGATCTTCATAATTTTCATCGTTTGAATGAGCATACCAATATACTGTTGTTGTACCTGCTTCAGTTCTCATTATTTTCTCTTTACTTCCAGTTGTATAGTTAGAATTTGTTAACTCTGTCGTACTATAGTAAATTGTTGCTCCTGAAGTTGGTGTTGTTACATTTACATCAATTGTATGTGCTGCTTCATCATATGTTCCTGTATAGTCACTACCATTTACTGTCATAGGTGCTTTCATTATTGTAAATGTTATTTCTTTAGAACCTCCATAGTTACCTTTTCCTGTTATTACTATTTTTGCATCACCTACATTTGTATTATCTTTATACTCAACCTGATAATCTGTATCTTTTTGTAATGTCTTTCCTGTTGTTTCATCTCTTACAGTAACTGTAGGACGTTTTTCTGTTCCATCATAGATATAATTTGATGCTTCTGGTCTTGCTGTTATATCTGCTGAATTTATTGATTTTGTAGCAATTGACCATTCTATTGATTTCTCATCTTTTGTATTATCATTCCATTTATTATTTGAAGTATCTGTTAAAGTTGCTATTGCTGTATAATTTCCTGCATTTGTTGCTGTATTTCCTGTTAATGTATAGCCTGTACCTCCAGATACACCAGTTTGTACATTTCCATTATATACTAATCCTTGATTAGCTGTTGGAATATTAATACCTTGTTCTATTATTTCAAATTGCTTTGTTGTATTAGTTAATGTATAGTTTTCTACTCTACCTTGTCCTCCTGTTACACTTTCTATTGTTGCAATAGATTGATAACTACCTACATTTGTTGCTTTTGTGGCACTTAAATTTATTGTTTCTCCAGATATTCCTGATTCTGCTGTCGCTGTAGGTCCTTGAGCTGTTCCTGTATATACAAAGCTTGTTTCTTCTCCCCAAACTACTTCTACACTCTTTTTAGCTATACTCCAAGAAATCTCTTTTGCATTAGTTGTACCATCGCTCCAAGCGTAGTTTACAGTTGGTATTGCTGTTGCTGTATAATTTCCTGCATTTATTTCTTGATAATCTCCAGACCATGTTACATTTTCTCCTGTAACACCTGTTTGAGTATTTCCATTATATACTTTATTAGATGCTGATGCTGTAGCTGATGTTGCTCTATTTATTGTAATTTTATTCATTCCTGATCTGTCTGCATAGTTTGTGCTATTTGAGTGTATATACCAATAAACTGTTGTTGTTCCCGCATTTGTTCTTTCTGGTTTATCCTTAGTTCCGCTTGTATAATTTTGTGATGTTAAAGCTTCTGTTGTACTATACCAAATCTCTGTTCCTGATTCTGGAACTGTTACATTTAAATCTATTGTATGTGGTGCTCCATCATATGTTCCTACATAATCACTATTAGTTATTGTCATTAAACCTTCACCAATTGTTATTGTTGAACTTATTACTTCTGTATTAGTATGATTGCTATCTCCTATAACTCTTACATATACTGTTGTTGTACCATTATCTGTTCTTGTAGGTAACTCAGTTGACCAAATTTTATTGTCTGTACTATATTGTATTTCTCCACCGCTACCTCCTGTTACTCCTATTGTATGTGGCTTTCCATCATATGTTCCAGTATATTTTGTTAGTGTAGGATTTGTTGCTGGTATTTTATTTACTGTAACTAAATATGTTAATGTTTGTGTATTATAGTTTTCTGTATCATCAGGTATAAATTTTATAGTAATTTCTATTTGTTCTGTTGTTGCTGCTACACCTTTATAATTTATAGTTGTTGCTACTCCATTTGTAGCAGTTTCTCCATTTCCAGATATTATTGTTACATAATCTGTATCTGAACTTGTAACTTCCCAAGTACCATTTATTGCTGGTGTAGATGTTGGAGTTACTGTAAAACTATTTGTAGCATTATAATTTACACTTCCATTATTACTACTTAAGTTTATTATTGGTGTTGCTTTTCCTACTGATATGCTAATTGTAATTTTTTTATTTCCATTTGTCTCTCTTATTGTTACACTTGTTTTTCCTGCTGATACTGGAGTAATTGTAAGTATATTTCCATTTAATTCAGCTGTTGCTACTGTAATATCTGGTTTACTATCTATTACAAATGCTCCTGTTTCTGCTCCACTTAATGTAACCTTTTTACTTTGATCTCCCACATAAGTAACAACATTTTGTTCACTTGCTCCTATTGTAGTATCTTTTACATGTATATTTATTGTAACTTCTTTGTTTCCATTTGATTCTCTTACTATTACACTTGTCTCTCCCGCTGATACTGGAGTAATTGTAAGTATACTTCCCTCTAATTCAGCTGTTGCTATTGAAGCACTTGTTCCTTTTGCTATACTAAATTCTCCTGCATTTGTTCCACTTAATGTAATTTTATCATTTTGTCCTCCTACATATAATACTACATCTTGCTTACTTGCTTGTATTTCTGTTTCTACTACTGTTAGTAATGCTGCATTTGATGTGATTACTTTTACACTATTACCAAATCTTTGTGTTATCTCTACATAATAATACTTACCATTTAAATCTGCTGTTAGTTTTTCGCTTGGTATTGTATATGTACTTCCTGTAGCTCCACTTATTTTTGTTCCGCCAGTATTTGAATTTGTTGTATTTTCATACCATTGATATGTTATTGTTCCATCACCTTCTGCTGTAACTTCAAATGTTGCAGGGCCTACACTCTCATATACTGTAACTGGTTGTACATTTTCTGTTATACTTGCTTGTTTTATTACATTTAATTTTGCTGTATTTGATGTTATAGTATTTGTACTTTCACCATAACTTTGTGTAGCTACACAATAGTAATATGTTCCATTTAAATCTGTTGTTATATCTCCTGCTGGTATTGTATAAGTATTACTCATTGCACCATCTATAGGTGTTCCACCTTTTGTACTATTACTTGTATTTCTATACCATTGATAAGTAAAATCACCTGCTCCACTTGCATTTACTGTAAATGTTGCTTCTGTCATACCTTCGATTACACTAACATCACTAGGATTACTTATTGTTCCCTCTTCTCCTACTGTTAATAAAGCTGTATTACTTGTAACTTGAGCTATACTTCCACCATAACTTTGAGTAACTACTACATAATAATATTTTCCATTATCTGCTGATGTTAAAATTGGTGTTGTATATGTTTTTTTGTTTGCTCCATCTATAGGTGTTCCATTTTCTGTACTATTGCTTGTATTAGTATACCATTGATAGGTTAAATCACCTAATCCATTAGCTTCTACACTAAATGTAGCTGTAGTTCCTTCTGATACTGTTACTGATGCTGGCTGACTTATTATTGTAACTGATGATGCTACTACTAATAATGCTGGGTTACTTGTAACTTGAATGCTACTATCTCCTACAACCTGACTTACTACAACATAATAATATCTTCCATTTAAGTCTTTTGTTACATCTTCAGCTGGTATTGTATATGTACTTTGATTTTCACCATCTATAGGTATTCCATTTTCTGTACTATTACTTGTATTATAATACCATTGATAAGAAATATTACCACTTCCACTTGCTACTACTGTAAAGTTCACATCACTTTTTCCTTCCAGTACATTTGAAGCAGTTGGATTTGATGTAATAATTACTTTTGAAACTACTATTAATTTTGCGGTCTTCGTCTTTTCAACATTTACTTTGTTTCTGTATTCTTGAGTAACAACACAGTAATAATATCTTCCACTTATACTTGATGTAACATCTTCTTTTGGTATTGTGTATGTACTTTGATTTGCACCATTTATAGGTGTTCCATTTTCTGTACTATTACTTGTATTATAATACCATTGATATGTTATTGTTTCACCTTCAGGTGCACCTACACTAAATGCTCCTGTAACTTCTGTACTAAAACTTACATCATTTGTTTGTGCTATTGTACTAACATCTTCAGGATTCTTTGTTATTGCTAATTTTGTTACATTTTTATCTGGCTCGCCATCTCCATCTGTATCTATGTCTATATTTGCATTTCCATCTCCATCTGTATCTACATTTATCTCTGGTATTCCATCTCCATCTATATCTATATTTATGTCTGGTTCTCCATCTCCATCTATATCTATATTAGCATCTGGATCTTTATCACCATCTGTATCTATATCTATATTTGGCTTTCCATCTTCATCTGTATCTATATTTATATCTGGATCTCCATCTTCATCTGTATCTACATTTACATCAGGATCTCCATCTTCATCTGTATCTATGTTTAAATCTGGCTTTCCATCATAATCTGTATCTATATTTAAGTCTGGCTTTCCATCTCCATCTGTATCTATATTTAAATCTGGTGTTCCATCTCCGTCTATATCAATATCTACTCCATCTTTATCTGGATCTAAGTACTTATCTGGTATTCCATCTCCATTTTCGTCTATGTTTATATCAGGTTTACCATCTCCATTTAAATCTATATTTATATCTGGTTCTCCATCATAATCTGTGTCTATATTTATATCTGGATCTCCATCTCCATCTGTATCTACATTTAAGTCTGGGTCTCCATCTCCATCTGTATCAATGTCAACACCATCTTTATCTGGATCTAAGTTTTTATCTGGCGTTCCATCTCCATTTTCGTCAATATTTATATCTGGTTTTCCATCTCCATTTAAGTCTATATTAATGTCTGGCTCTCCATCTCCGTCTGTATCTATATTTATATCTGGATCTCCATCTCCATCTGTATCTATATTTACATCTGGATCTCCATCATCATCTGTATCTATATTTACATCTGGTTTTCCATCATAGTCTTTGTCTATATTTATATCTGGATCTCCATCTTCATCTGTATCTACATTTAAATCTGGGTCTCCGTCTCCATCTGTATCA
>CALXAY010000073.1 GCA_944386415.1 uncultured Clostridia bacterium
TCGAGGGCTTAACCACAGTATTAAAAATCAATCTAACTAAAACAGAGAGAGTTATTCATCTATGTATTTTTGAGTGTTAGGATAACTGTTCCAAGCGAAAGCGAGTTACAGATATGCTATACAATGTAAAACATTGTAGCTTAATAACACAATAATTTTCTAGTGACTATGACATTTAGGGAAATACCTGTTCCCATCCCGAACACAGAAGTCAAGCCTAAATGTGCCGAAAATACTTGTGGGTTACCCTGCTGGAAAGATAGGTTGTTGCTAGATTTTTTTTATTTGATAAAAATGTAAAAATATGATATAAAAGAAGAAATTAGAAAATAGAATAATAAGAAAGTATTTTATTTTGTAATTTCTTTTTATTTAGAGGGGAAAATTATGAGTAAAGTAGTGTGGAAACCAGGAACATTTATATATCCCTTGCCAGCAGTTATGGTAAGTTGTGGTTCAATGGAAAAATCAAATATAATTACAGTAGCATGGACAGGAATATTAAATACTAATCCTGCAATAGTATATATATCAGTAAGACCTACAAGGTATTCATATAATTTGATAAAGGAACAAGGTGAGTTTGTAATTAATTTAACAAATGAAAAACTAGTAAGAGCAACTGATTGGTGTCGGAGTAAAAAGTGGGGCTAATGTCGACAAATTTAAAGAAATGAACTTACATAAAGAAAAAGCAAATTTTGTTAAATGCCCAATGATAAAAGAAAGTCCTGCTTCTATTGAATGTAAAGTAAAAGAAGTAAAAGATTTAGGAAGTCATCATATGTTTGTGGCAGAAGTATTAGCAATAAATGCAGACGAAAAGTATATAGATGAAAAAGGTGCTTTTGATATTTCTAAATGTGATTTAATTGCATATTCCAATGGTCATTATTATAAATTAGGTAAAAAATTAGGAAGATTTGGATTTTCAGTTCAAAAAAAGAAAAATAAAAATACTAAAAAGAAAATATGAAAGGGGAACACAAATTTGTGTTCCCCTTTTTGAAGACTCACGAAAAGAACTGGTTGATGGTAAGGTTGGAAAGTGTTGAAACTGCAGGCTCAACATCCCATACAACAGCCATACCAGGACCAGCGGTTATGGCATCCATAACCTGCCGAACAGGAATTGTGTAAATGCCACAACTCTTTTCCATAGCAGTGTCTACGATAACTGCATTTCCATTTTTAACAGCGAACCAAGTAACATAGTGCCCACCTTTGTGATTTGAATCACCAAGGTAAATAAAGTTTTCAACTCTAATGGGAACTACGATACCTCTTGCAAGGTTTTGTATGAGTTTACCAACTGAAGAAATCCTAGTGTCTCTTCCAATCTCAAGTTTGTCATCAAGACTAAAGAGTTTGATAACATTATCTAGCCAGAAGAAGTTAGTACCAACTCCAGAAGGTTCACCAAACCTTTCAAAAATCTCATTAAGAGATTTGCAAGTTTGAACTTCCTCATCATCAGGGAAACGTTCCTTTATGGTATCAAGAGTAGCAACAGGTGTACTCATTACTCCAGACTTGTTTTGAAGCTTCCAACTCCTATACATCTTATTTACAAGAGTGTCAATAATTGACAAAACAGGAGGTGTAAGCTCAAAAAAGTGCTTAGCACTAGGACTTGCAATGTTGTTAAAATAACTTATAACAACAGAAGCCTGAAGTGCACCACAAGATGCGTTTTCACAAGTGTTTACAGCTCCGAATGGCATATCCTTCCATTTAGGATTAGATGCAAAAGGAACAGTGTCAGGAAGGTCGGCCCCACAATCTAGATTATTAAAGATTGAGTAGTTGCCAGAAAGCTCCTTGACAGATTGAACAAATTTTTCTGAAGAATCTTTTTGAAAATCAGAACGCTTAATATGCTCCTCTCTAAGAACTCTGCAACAAGGAATGTCCTTAATACCGATGGTGTTAAACATAAGTCTCCTTTCAAATGTTTGCCTTGTAGACATAAAATATTATACTATAGAAAAACAAAAAAATCAAATTTCTGTTTTTTAATTGACACGTATACAGAAATTATATATTATATAATTATAAAAAATATGAAAGGGGATAAAAATATGCAATACGAAATTTTAGGAAAAACTGTACCAGTAGTTGAGGTTACTTTAAATCAAGGAGAGACAATGTTTACACAAAGTGGAGGTATGTCTTGGCAAACAGACGGAATTAAAATGTCTACAAATGCACGTGGAGGAGTGATGAAAAGTTTAGGAAGAATGTTTACAGGTGAATCTATATTTATGAGTTCTTTTACAGCAGAAATGGATGGAGCCAAAATAGCTTTTGCAACAACAGTACCAGGAGATATCATGCCAATTGATTTAAGAAATATGCCACAAGGAATAATTTTACAAAAAAATGCCTTTTTATGTGCAGAAGATGGTGTAACGTTAAGTGTTAAATTTGCCAAAAGGATATCAGCAGCTTTATTTGGAGGCGAAGGGATAATCTTACAAGAAGCAAAAGGAAATGGGATGTTATTTTTAGAAATTGATGGAGATCCAACAATTAGAGAATTAGCTCCAGGAGAAGTGTTAAAAGTAGATACTGGAAATGTAGTAGGATTTGAACCATCAGTATCTTATGAGATTGAAACAATAAAGGGACTTGGAAATATATTCTTAGGAGGAGAAGGATTGTTTTTAACTAGATTAGTAGGGCCAGGAAAAGTAATTATACAATCACAAAACTTTATAGATTTTGCAGGAAGAATAGCAAGTATAATTCCAAGAGGAAGATAAAATAAATAAAAACTTTAAAGATTACCATATTTTATGGTAATCTTTTGAAATTTATTGGTAAAAACCATTGACATATAGTGGAAAAAATGATAAAATATTTTAGCATATGTAATTACGTACATATGCTCACATCGTTTCAAAAAAGTAAGGTAATAAATACGGAGGTGTTATTAAATGGCAGCAAAAGGACCAAGAGAAAATATAACATTAGAATGTACAGAGTGTAAAAGAAGAAATTACACAACTTCAAAAAACAAGAGAAATAATACAGATAGACTTGAAATAGTTAAATACTGTAAATTCTGCAAAAAACGTACAACACATAAAGAGACAAAGTAGAATAGTGGCAATTTTAAGGAGGATATAAAATGCCTAAGAAAGAAGTAAAAAACAATAAGAAAGAAAATAGTAAAAATAAAAAAAGTTTTTTTAAAGACTTTAAAGCAGAACTTAAAAGAGTTGTTTGGCCAACACCAAAACAATTGGTAAATAACACAGTGGCAGTAATAACTATTGTGCTAATTACAGCTGCTATTGTTTTTATATTAGATTTAGCTTTTGAATCTTTAAATAAATATGGTGTAGATAAAGTAAAAGAAGCAATCACACAAATTAATGAGCAAGAAACAAATAATACAGCAACTGATACAAATACAACATCAGAAAACAATGAAACAAATGTTGATGAAAATATAACTAATGAATCAACGCAAAATGAAACAAATACAGAAAATGTTGTTCAAAATATTGCTCAATAGAAATGAATAAAGGAGGCTAAAACTGATGTCTCAAAAAGATTATGATAATGTACCTAGATGGTATGTAGTTCATACTTATTCAGGATATGAAAACAAGGTAAAAACAGATTTAGAGAAAACTATTAAAAATAGAGAATTAGAAGATTATTTTTTTGACATTATTGTTCCAATGGAAGAACAAATCGAAATCAAAGATGGAAAAAGAAAAACTAATTTAAAAAAAGTTTTCCCTGGATATGTTTTAATAAAAATGATAGTAACAGAAGCTACTTGGTATATTGTTAGAAATACAAGAGGTGTTACTGGATTTGTAGGATCAGGAACAGATCCAATACCATTAACAGAAGAAGAAATTAGAAATATGGGATTTGAAGATGTTCCTATAAATGTGGATTATGATGTTAATGAACAAGTTCAAGTTATGAACGGACCATTTGAAGGTTTTATAGGTACAGTTCAGGAAATAAATAAAGAAAAACATAAAGTAAAAGTTCTAGTTTCTATGTTTGGAAGAGAGACTCCAGTAGAATTAGAATTTTCACAAGTACAAAAAGTAAAATAACAAATTTTAAGGAGGTGCCATAGAAATGGCAGAAAAAGAAATTACAAACGTTATTAAATTACAAATAGAAGCAGGAAAAGCATCACCAGCTCCACCAGTAGGACCAGCTTTAGGTTCAAGTGGTGTAAACATTATGCAATTCGTAAAAGAATTTAACGATAGAACTGCAAATCAACCAGGAATGATTATACCAGTTGTTATAACAGTTTATAAAGATAAATCATTTGACTTTATAACAAAAGTTCCACCAGTAGCAGTTTTAATTAAAAAAGCAATTAAGTTAGAAAAAGGATCAGGAAAACCAAATAGAGATAAAGTTGGAAAAATAACAAAAGCACAAATAAAAGAAATTGCTGAACAAAAAATGCCTGATTTAAATGCAGCATCAATTGAAACAGCTATGACAATGGTTGAAGGAACTGCTAGATCAATGGGTGTAGTAGTTATTGACTAAGATAAATATTAAAAATATTTATAAATTTTAATTATGGGAGAGCAAAGCTCGTTAAAACCAAAGGAGGAAAGAAAATGAAATTATCAAAAAGATATGCAGAAAGCGTAAAATTAATTGACAAAACAAAAAATTACGGAATAAAAGAAGCTTTAGAGCTAATTGAAAAAATGCCAAAACCAAAATTTGATGAGACAGTAGAATTACATGTTAAATTAGGTGTAGATTCAAAACATGCTGATCAACAAGTTAGAGGTACAGTAGTACTTCCAAATGGTACAGGTAAAACTCAAAGAGTTTTAGTATTTGCAAAAGGACCAAAGGCAGATGAAGCACAAAAAGCAGGTGCTGATTTTGTTGGAGCAGAAGAATTAATTCCAAAAATTCAAAATGATGGATGGTTTGATTATGATGTAGTAGTTGCAACACCAGATATGATGGGAGTAGTTGGAAGATTAGGTAAAGTATTAGGACCAAAAGGATTAATGCCAAACCCTAAATCAGGAACAGTAACAATGGACATAACAAAAGCAATAAATGAAATTAAATCTGGTAAAGTTGAATATAGATTAGACAAAAATAACATTATTCACTTAGGATTTGGAAAAGTTTCATTTGGAGCTGATAAATTAAAAGAAAACTATGATGTTATTATGAATGCTATAATTAAAGCAAAACCTGCAGCAGCTAAAGGACAATATATTAGAAGTGTAGCGATAGCAACATCAATGGGACCAAGCATATTTATTAATGAATAATATATTATAAGTAAGCCAAAGACAGTAGGCAAAAGATAAGTCCTACCTAGGTAAAACGAATTAAAGTTATAACACTTTTATTTAAGTAGCCTAGGAGAGACTTAAAAAATAAAAGTGTTATTTATTTTTTATTATATATATCATTTAGGAGGTGAAAAAATAAATGGCAAGTGAAAAAGCATTAAATCAAAAGAAAGAGGAAGTAAAAGAATTAGCTGGAAAAATGAAAGAAGCAAAGTTAATACTTTTAACAGATTACAGAGGAATAAATGTTGTTGATGATACACAATTAAGAAAAGAATTAAGAAATGTAAATGCTACTTGTAATGTTATTAAAAACAATATAACAAGAAGAGCACTAAAAGAAATAGGAATAGAAGGACTAGTTGAAGAGTTAGAAGGACCAACAGCTGTTATCATGAGTAATGAAGATTACTTAGGAGCATCAAAAACAATTTATAACTTTACAAAAACACATGATTTCTACAAAATCAAAGGTGGAGTAGTAGATGGAAAAGTAATGACAGCAGACGAAATTATTACTCTTGCAAAATTACCTTCAAGAGAAGAGTTACTATCTATGCTTGCTGGTGCATTGCTTGCAAATATATCAAAAGTAGCAGTAGCATTAAACGAAGTAAGAAAACAAAAAGAAGAAGCTGGAGAAAAAGTTAC
>CALXAY010000074.1 GCA_944386415.1 uncultured Clostridia bacterium
GGTGAGCCATCCGCGACTCGAACGCGGGACAACTTGATTAAAAGTCAAGTGCTCTACCACCTGAGCTAATGGCCCATGTGTATTTTCACTCATAACGCCTTTATATCTTACAATATTTTTTCACAAATGTCAATACATTTGTGAAAAAAATTTGTAATTTTTATGGTTTTTTTGAAAATTATTGTTCATTTAACTTTTCTACAACTTCTTCAACATTAATTCCATGAACTGCACAAGCTTCTTCAAGAGTTTCCATTTGAGAAGCTGGGCATCCTAAACAATGCATTCCCATATTTAATAATATCTCTGCTTTTTCTGGTGCTTGCTCTAATAATTCTCCAATTCTTGTATCTTTATTAAAAATCATTTCTTCTCCTCCTTTTTTATAGTTAATAATTATTTTATCATAATTTTTATAAAAAGTATAGACAAAAAATAAAAAATGTTGTATTATGTTACAAATTGTAAGGTGGTGATATTATTTCTACTCTAATTAATTTTTATTTCATTACTTTTATTATTTATCTTTTTATTACTTTATATTCAATTTATACTTTATTTGATATATTTTTATTTCATAATAAACAAGGTTCAAAATTAGAAATAAAAAAGAAATATTTTTAAAAAGGAGGTCTTTTTATTTTATTTTCTAAAAAAAGTATATTATTTTCTTTTATTTTTTTATTTATCTTTAGTTTAATAAGTTTAAAAGTTTTTAATCCAATTTATACAGCAACTGAAGTTATAATTCCATATGGTATACATCCTTTTGACATTTGCTCTAAAAATCCTGAATTATGGAGAATTATTAAAATAACATATATTTTTACATCGTCAATTTCTTTTATTATAATAGGTAATCTTTTTTACTTAAGAATTATTGTTAAAATTATTAATCTATTAAAAAGCTTAAAAAATAAAATAAAAAAGAAAAATAATAAATCTAATATTTCTAGTAAAATTCCAAATAATTTGGAAAGAAATTTATCTTTAAAAATAGGAAAAGACGAAAAAGGAAATATTATTTTTATTCCAGAAAATGGATTATATCAAAATTTTCTAATTACTGGAACTATAGGATCTGGAAAAACTTCTAGTGCTATGTATCCTTTTACTCGTCAATTATTAGAATTTAATTCTTTATACCCTAATAAAAAAATAGGAATGTTAATACTAGATGTAAAAGGAAATTATTATATGAAAATTAAAGAATATTGTAAAAAATATAAGCTTGATGAGGATTTAATCGTTCTAGAATTAGACTCAAATGTGTTTTATAACCCCTTGCATAAACCTAATTTAAAACCGCAGGTCTTAGCAAGTAGATTAAAAACAATTCTACTTTTATTTTCAGAAAACAATTCAGAATCTTATTGGTTAGACAAAGCCGAAGAAGTTCTTTGCGAATGTATTAAACTGTGTAGATTATATAATAAAGGATATGTTACTTTTACAGAACTTCATAAATTAGTTACTATTCCAAATTATTATAAAGAAAAAATATCTGTATTAAGAAATCTATTTATTTCCTCTAGATTTACTAATAAACAAATTTATGAATTAAATGCTAGTTTAGATTTTTTTGAAAAAGAATTTAATAATTTAGATAGTAGAACAAAAGGAATTTTAATTTCAGAAATCACCAGAATTACTGGTACTTTCGTTTCAGATTATGATATAAAAAATACATTTTGTTCTCCTAAAAATAATTTAACATTTACTGGTTTTGATGAAGTTCTATCAAAAGGAAAAATTGTTGTTCTTAATATGAATATTTTTGAATATAATACTCTTTCTAAAATAATTGCAACTTATTTAAAATTAGACTTTCAAACTGAAGTTATGTATTACTTAGCAAAAAATAAAGCAAAAACATCAGCTTTCATATGTGATGAGTATGATAAGTTCGCAAGCAAAACAGATGGTGAATTTTTCTCTTTAAGTAGAGAAGCAAAATGTATAAATATACTTAGTACGCAAAGTTATTCATCTTTAAAAACAACGTTAAAAGATGATTCTTCTGTTAAAGTTATTGTTCAAAATTTAATTAATAAAATTTGGTTTAGAACAGATGACATTTTTACTATAGAGGAAGCTCAAAAACAATTAGGAAAAGAAGATAAAGAAAAAATTTCAAAAAGTATTTCAGAAAGTGCAAAAGAGACAAATTTCAGTTATATAACCAATACTTTGAACTCACAAAATTCTAATATTTCAGAAAGTTATAGTACTTACGTGCAAAATGATTATATTTATGAATCAAAATTTTTTACTCAAAATTTAGAAACTTTCACCGCTCTTACCTTTTTATCTGATGGAAATATAATTTATCCACCAAAAAAACTAAAAATGTTTCCACATTTTAAAGAAACAGGTTTATAGATTTTCCTTAAAATCTAAATAAATTAAAGGACTGATTTATTTGAAGAAAAAAATTTTTTATTTATTTTTTATTTTTATATTTTCTTTTATATTATTATTTACCATGAGCCATTTTTGTTTAGCTTGGGGAGATCCAGAAATAGTTAATAAAATTAATTCTGCTTTTGAAACTATAGAGGGTTGGCTTTTAAAAATTGCAACCCCTGCAGCTGCAGTGGCTGTTGGTAGCGGTATATTTATGAAAAAATTTAGTTTTGGTGATGAAGAAAAAATTAGGACTGGTAAAAAGATTATTAAAGGTTCTCTTTTTTCTTATGCTTTTATACTTGCAATTGATTTAATTCTTTCTGCTATTAAATCATTAATAGAATAAGGAGGTTATCTTGGAAAGTACAAATAATATAACCCAAACAATTATAGATACAATAAATAATATTTTTGAAACATTATTTGCATCAATTGATAATAACTTGTATTCTCTTTTAGATGAAATAACTTTTATTGATTCTGATATTTTAAATAACCAAAATTTTGAGAAATTATTTGGTACCACAACTTCTAATGGCATTTTACTTATTGCAAATTCACTTCTTGTCGGATTCATTTTATACTATGGATTTAAATATTTAATGTCTCACATTACTTTTCATAAAATTGATCATCCATTTAGCTTTATTATAAAAATTGTTTTGTTTGGTATTTGCATGAATTTTTCATTTTTTATCTTAGAAATGGTTTTGGATTTAAATTCTAATGTTTCTTTAGCAATTAAAGAAATCGGAGAAAGTCTTTTTGATAAGGAAATATGTTTTTCCGAGTTAATTAATACAATAAACACAAATATTGCTATAAACTCTAGTTCCTTGAATATTTTTTCAATAGATGGATTAATAAAAAGTACTCTTAGCATTTCTTTACTAAGTTTAGTATTTTCTTATTCTCTTAGATATATTATGGTTAAAGTATTTGTTTTACTTGCACCATTTGCCTTTATTTCTCTTAGTCTTGATTCTACAAGTTGGTTTTTTAAATCCTGGTTTAAAAATTTATTTTCTTTATTATTTATTCAAATTATTGTTTCTCTAGTTTTGTTAATCTTATTTTCTTTAGATTATTCTTCAACAAATTTATTTAATAAATTTATATATATAGGCGGTATTTACGCATTAATTAGAGCAAATACATTTGTAAGACAATTTATAGGTGGTATTTCCACTGATATTTCACAATCAGTAAAGTCTTTTACTAGTATAAAACATTAAAGGAGGTTTTTTTTGAAATTTATTTTTCCACAAAATTATCATTTTAAAAATAAGATTTTAGGTATCATTGATTATTCTACTGCTTTTATTAATATAGTTTGGTATATAATTGTTTTTACTTTAGTTAATTTAATTTTTAATTCAATTGATATTAAAATTTTTGTTTTTATCACTTTATGCTTTCCTCTATTATTAATTAGTTTTTCAGGATTTCATGGGGAGAATATTGTCACTGTATTAATATATTTACTTAAGTTTATATTTAGACAAAAGTTATATTTTTATAGCAAAAATAGAAAAATTTAACTTGAATTTTTTATTTAAAAAAGTTATAATTTGATATACATACTTATAAATAGATTAGGGGAGATTCTAATGAAACTAGAGCGAAATGAAAAACAACTTTTATTTTCTGAAACATCAATTCCAGATATATTTTTTGCAGAACATTTATCTGAATTACCTGGCGATTATTTAAAGATATATTTGTATTTAATATTTTTATCTAAATATAACAAAGATGTTAAATTAAATGATTTATCTAGAAAATTAAATATTCCTTTAAAGACTATAAATGATGGAACAAGATTTTTAGAAGAGAATGGACTTATTCTAAAAAAAGCTACTGGATATATTATAGTAGATTTACAAGAATCAACTCTTCACAATTTATATACTCCTAATCTTAGTCTATCTAAAGAAAAAGTTGAACAAACAGCTAAGAACAGGTCTAGATCTAAAGCAATTGAACATATTAACAATATGTATTTTCAAGGAATTATGGGGCCATCTTGGTATAATGATATTGACTTGTGGTTTAGAAAATACGGATTCGATGAACAAGTTATGATTGCTTTATTTGACTATTGTTATAAGCGTAGTGCATTACATAGAAATTATATTCAAACAGTTGCAGAAGCTTGGGCTTCAAATAAGGTTAAAACTTGGAACGATTTAGATATATATTATCAAAAACAAGAATCTTTAAATAAAATCAAGAAAACTGTTTCAAAAAAACTTGGTAAATATAATGGTTTAACTCAATATGAAGATGCATATATTGAAAATTGGGTTTCTAATTTTGGATACGATATGAATGTTATTGAACTTGCTTTAAAAAGAACTATTTTCAAGCAAAACCCTAGTTTTGAATATATTAATAAAATCATTACTGACTGGCATGAAAGAGGCTTAAAAACACCTGACCAAGTAAATGCATTTTTAGAACAAAGGAAAAAACAAGAAAAAAATGCTAAAGATTTAAGAATCTCTGTAGATAAAACTAATTATGAACAACGTAAATATAACAATCTAGATTTTCTTTATGCAAATAATAATATCATAAACACAGATAACAAGGAGGAATAAATGTCTAGCGAAATTTTAAACTCTCTATTGAAAGAATATGAGCAAAAAAAACTAAAAGCAGAAATAGACAGCGAAAAATTAAAAGAAGAATTATATGAAAAAGTTCCTAAACTTAAAGAAATTGAAAATGAATTAAATACTTTTGCAATTAATACCGCCAAAAATATTTTAAAAAACGGAAATCAAGAAAAAGAACAAAAAGACTTGGAAGCCAAAATATTATTTTTAAAAAAAGAAAAAGAAAATATTTTAAAAGAACTAAATATATCTCTTGACTATTTAAAACCGCATTATGAATGTTCTCTATGTAATGACACAGGATATATCACAAGTGATAATTATAAATCAACTATGTGTTCCTGTTTAAAACAAAAATTGCTTGATTATTCTTTTAATAAATCTAATATGTCTAATTTAGATAAAGAAAATTTCTCTACTTTTAATCCTAATATTTTTTCTGATGAAGTTGATGTTGCAAAATATAAATTTAACATATCTCCTAGGAAAAATATTTTAAATATTAGGGATAAATGTATTGAATTTGTAGAAAATTTCGACAACGTAAAATATAAAAATTTACTCTTTACAGGTAATACAGGTTTACGGTAAGACTTTTATGTCAAATTGTATAGCTGCTGAATTGTTAAACAAAGGAAAGACTGTTCTTTACCAAACAGCTCCTGTACTACTTGAGAGCGTAATAGATTACAAATTAAGTCGAAACAAAAATGTTAAAAATAATATTTATAATTCTGTTTTAAATGTTGACCTTTTAATTATTGATGATTTAGGTACAGAAAGTTTAAATAGTATGAAACTTAGTGAATTATTCACTATTCTAAATACAAGAATTTTAAATTTAAACAGTAAAATAACAAAAACTATTATTTCTACTAATTTAAATATTAATGATATTTTCAATAATTATGAAGAAAGAATTGGCTCAAGAATTGCAGGATATTATGATATTTATTATTTCTTTGGTGATGATTTGAGATTTAGAAAGTAAAAAACTAATCCCAATAATGTAAATAAAACATTATTGGGATTTAATATTTTTATATGATATTTCCTATTTCTTCATTCTCTGGTGTTAATATTTCCATTCCTACTACTTTTCCACCATCACTAGTTCTCATTAGTGTAACACCTTGTGTTGATCTTCCTAAAATACTTATATCTTTTACTTTTAATCTAATAATTGTTCCAGTATCTGTAACAAGCATCACATCATCTTCTTCAGTTGCAATCCTTACTCCTATTAATGTTCCTGTTTTTGGTGTAATTTTATATGTTATTACTCCTCTTCCACCTCTTTTTTGTACTCTATATTCATCAAGTTCCGTTCTTTTTCCAAATCCATTTTCAGTAATCGCAAGTAATGTAGCTTTTCCTCCATTTATTACAGATTCCATACCAATTACCTCATCATCATCATCCAATCTTATACCGATAACGCCTTGTGCTACTCTACCTATTGGCCTTACCTCTTTTTCGTCAAATGTTATACATAATCCTTTCTTTGTAACTAATACAACATTATCTTCTCCATCTGTTAAACGAACTCCTATTAATTCATCATCATCTTTTAATGTTATTCCTTGTAACCCTGTTCTTCTTGTTGTATCATATTCTTTTAGTGATGTTTTCTTAATTAATCCATTCTTTGTGGCCATAAGTAGATATTTTCCTTCTGCAAAATTTTGTAATGGTATTACTGCAGATACCTTTTCTCCTGGATCTAAACTCAATAAATTGACTATTGCTGTTCCTTTAGCTGTTCTTCCTGCCTCTGGAACTTCATATCCTCTCAACTTATAAAGTTTTCCTTTATTTGAGAAAAATAGAATAGTATCATGAGTTGATGCTATAAATATTTCTTTTACAAAATCATTCTCTCTTGTTGCCATACCTGTTATACCTTTTCCACCTCTTTTTTGGCTTCTATAAGTATCTATTGGCATTCTTTTAATATATCCATAATGTGTTAATGCAACTACACACTCTTCTTCTTTTATTAGGTCTTCTACTTCTATTTCTGCTTCTGATGCTACTATCTTTGTTTTTCTTTCATCTCCAAACTTATCTTTTATTTCAATTAATTCTTCTTTCATTACATCAAATAATAGCTTTTCACTTCCAAGTATTGCTCTTAAGTGTTCTATTAATTCCATTAATTGTTTATATTCTTCTTCTATTTTTTCACGTTGCAATCCTGATAATGTTTTTAATCTCATATCTAAAATAGCTTGTGCTTGCACGTCTGATAATCCAAATCTCTCCATTAATTTTTCTTTTGCATCATCATATGAAGAACGAATTATTTGAATTACTTCGTCAATATTATCTATAGCTATTCTTAATCCTTCTAATATATGAGCTCTTGCTAAAGCTTTATCTAAATCGAATTGTGTTCTTCTCGTTATAACTTCTTTTCTGTGCTCAATATAACAATCTATCGCTTGTCTTAATGTTAATATCTTTGGTTCTCCATTAACCAAAGCAAGCATTATAACACCAAATGTTGTTTGCATTTGTGTATGTTTAAATAATTGATTTAATACAACTTGAGCATTTGTATCTCTTTTTAATTCAATTACTACTCTTACCTTTTCTTTTCTATCTGATTCATCTCTACATTCAGAAATTCCCTCTACCTTCTTTTCTTTAGATAAATCTGATATTGCTTTAATTAAGTTTGCTTTATTTACTTGATATGGTAATGATGAAACTATAATTCTTTGTCTGTTTCCACTCATTTCTTCAATATTTGTTTCTGCTCTTAATGTTATTTTTCCTCTTCCTGTTGTATATGCTTGCTTGATTCCCTCACGTCCTAATATCAATCCTTCTGTTGGAAAATCTGGTCCTTTTATAATTTTCATTAAATCTTCATCTGATACATTATCTTCATCTATTACTTTTATTATTCCGTTTATAACTTCTGTTAAGTTATGAGGTGGTATATTTGTTGCCATACCTACGGCTATACCTGAAGAACCATTTACAAGCAATGCTGGTACTCTTGCTGGTAAAACCGTTGGTTCTTGTAGTCTATCATCATAGTTTGGCATAAAATCTACCGTATTTTTTTCTATATCTGTTAACATATATGCTGCTATTTTAGACATTCTAGCTTCTGTATACCTCATAGCTGCTGCCCCATCACCATCTACAGATCCAAAATTACCATGTCCATCTATTAATGGATATCTCATTGAAAAATCTTGTGCCATTCTAACCATTGCATCATATACTGAACTATCTCCATGTGGATGATATCTTCCTAAAACAGATCCTACTGTATTAGCACTTTTCCTGTATGGCTTATCTGATGTTATTCCATCTTCATACATTGCATAAAGTATTCTTCTATGTACAGGCTTTAAACCATCCCTTACATCTGGAAGTGCACGTGAAACAATAACACTCATTGCATAATCTATGTAGGCTGTTCTCATTTCTTTTTCAATGTCTCTTTCAATAATTTTTCCGTCATTTCTTTTTTGTGTTTCTTCCATTGTTTTCCCTCTTTTCTTCGTATTTTTCTACATTTGTATTATACTAAAACTAAATAGATTTTGCAAGTAATTTTAACAAGAAAATCGCCAATCCGTAAGTGTATTTGTTTTTTTATAACCATTACTTTTATTATATTTGTTTATAAACAAATTGTACTTTTTTAATATATGATTTTACAAAATTATTTTATTATTATAGTATTAATTAAACTTTTTTACTAATTCTAATTGTTCATTACTTAAATTAAAGTTTCGTCCATTATTTTTTATTAGATTATGTAATATTTCAATATTATTTACTTCTTTTATTGTCTTAGTTATTGGTGCAATTTTTTCCATCTGCTTTTCTAATTTCTGATATGCGATTTCCATTGCATCAAAATCTTGTCTTCCAAAATTTTCTTTCCAATTACTTATATAATTATCAATTTCTTTTATTGCTTCATATTGTTTAGTAAATTCTTTTTCTATATTACTTTCTACATTATTTAATATAACATCTTTTCCCTGTTTTATTGTTTCTGCAATATTATTATTGATTAATCCTGATTCACTAACTTTATCTACAATAGTATCTAATAAAATAGAAAGTCCATCGATTAAACCTCCCGATTGTACAGCATTTTGCATTTGTGAAATATTTTCGAAGTTTCCTGTAAATATACCTATAGTACTTTTACCCAACTCTATAGCATCATCTATTGTTTTAGATATACCTTCTTTTAGTCCGTATTCTAATAAGTTATCTTTTATATTAATTATTTGCTCGTCAATAAAATCAGGTAATAGTACTCTGATTCCGATATCAATTGCATTATTAATTGTATTTCCTAAAGTTGTTTCTAAAAAATTTTTTTGCTCATTTTCATTCTTTAAATTATTTCCCATTTCTAAATTATTATCTTTTTCTAAATTTTCTATTTCCATATTCTTATCCTTTCTTTTTTAATAATTATTTTTTATATTTTTTTAGATATTTTATAATTATACATTTATTATTTTTTATTATTTTTTTCTATTTATATTTTTATTAATTATTTTTATTTTTTACTATTATATCTTTATAATTATTATTTCTATATTTTCTTTTTAAAAAATCAATTTTTATATTTTTAAGATTAAAAAATAAGGTAATAGTCACCTCCTTTTCTTCCTTATTAACAAGTTTATTTTTTTATATGTAAACTTTATTTAATATTCCTCTCTTTGTTTTCTACAATTTCTTTTATTTTCTCTTTTCTTTATATGCCTAATCTTCTTCAATTCTTTTTCTTTATCAAATTTTCTTACTATATTTAATTTTTCCTACCTTTTTATTTAAAATCTCTTTTTATTTAGTAACTTCCATTTTTATTTTATTTTAATAATTCTTTAACAAATTTTAAAAACTTTCAATTTTAATTCGTTTTTTGAAATTTTTTGTTCTTCTTGTTTATATTTATTTTAAAATATATTTAATAGCTACTTTTTGTTTTATTCATTTTTATTTTTTAATTTAATTTTTATTATTTATTTTTTATTTATTTTTATTATTTATTTTTTATTTTTTATTTTTTTATTTATTTATTATTTATTTTTTATTATTTATTATTTATTATTTATTATTTATTATTTATTATTTATTATTTATTATTTATTTTTTATTTTTTATTTTTCTATTTATTTTTATTTAATATAATTTTCTAATTTTTATTTTTTGCTATTAAATCTTTATATTATTATTTCTATATTTTCTTTTTTAAAAATCGATTTTTATATTTTTAAGATTAAAATATAAAGTAATAGTCACCTTATTTTCTTCCTTATTATTAAATTTATTTTTTTATATGTAAACTTTATTTAATATTCTTCTCTTTGCTTTCTACAATTTCTTTTATTTTCTCTTTTCTTTATATGCCTATATCTTCTTCAATTCTTTTTCTTTATCAAATTTTCTTTCTATATTTAATTTTTCCTACCTTTTTATTTAAAACCTCCTTTTATTTAGTAACTTCCGTTTTTATTTTATTTTAATAATTTTTTAACAACTTTTTTAAACTTTCAATTTTAATTCGTATTTTGAAATTCTTTTGTTCTTTTTGTTTATATTTATTTTAAAATATATTTAATAGTTACTTTTTGTTTTATTCAATTTTATTTTTTTATTTAATTTTTATTATTTATTTTTTATTTATTTTTATTATTTATTTTTTATTATTTATTTTTTTATTTATTTATTATTTATTATTTATTTTTTATTATTTATTATTTATTTTTTATTTTTTATTTTTCTATTTATTTTTATTTAATATAATTTTCTAATTTTTATTTTTTGCTATTAAATCTTTATATTATTATTTCTATATTTTCTTTTTTAAAAATCGATTTTTATATTTTTAAGATTAAAATATAAAGTAATAGTCACCTTATTTTCTTCCTTATTATTAAATTTATTTTTTTATATGTAAACTTTATTTAATATTCTTCTCTTTGCTTTCTACAATTTCTTTTATTTTCTCTTTTCTTTATATGCCTATATCTTCTTCAATTCTTTTTCTTTATCAAATTTTCTTTCTATATTTAATTTTTCCTACCTTTTTATTTAAAACCTCCTTTTATTTAGTAACTCCATTTTTATTTTATTTTAATAATTCTTTAACAAATTTTAAAAGCTTTCAATTTTAATTCGGATTTTTAAATTTTTTTGTTCTTTTTGTTTATATTTATTTTAAAATATATTTAATAGTTACTTTTTATTTATTCAATTTTATTTTTTTATTTAATTTTTATTATTTATTTATTTTTTATTATTTATTATTTATTTTTTATTATTTATTATTTATTTTTTATTATTTATTTTTATTATTTATTTTTATTATTTATTTTTTTCTTTATTATTTATAAAGCATATATTAATTTATCTCCATAATATTATTTAATTTATTTTTTAAAAATAAATTATTTTTTATTTTTTTATTTTTTAATATTTTTTTATCTAAATTTTTGAATTTACGATTGTAAAAAATAGTAGTCATTTTTATATTGTTGTGAAAAAATTGTTTTAAGATTAAATAACTTACAGAATTAAAATAATATTTATTTACCACAATATGTAAACTTTGTTTTTTCTCTCCTTTTAAATGCTTTATCTTTTCATTTAATTCTTGTATTTCTCTAATGCCTAAGGACGTATCATTTATAATTACCAATATTTTATTGCTTTCTTTTAGTACTTTTTCTTTTATTTCTTTATTTGCTAAGTTTCCAATATCAAATAAAATATAACTATATTTTTTTATATAATACTTAAAAAAATATTTTAGTATATTAATTTTATTTTTTTGGATTATATCTTCAAAGTTTTTTAAAAATATAAAATTATTTTTAATCTTTATCTCTGATTTTAGGAAAATATTTTTTATTTTTTTATTATTTAAATAATTATTTTTGTTTTTTTTATAATATTTCTTTCCAAATAAATTTAAATAATTATTTTCTGTTTTTTTATTTAAATTAATTAATAATATTTTTTTATTTTTATTTAATAAATTAATTAATAGTAAATCTATTATTGTACTTTTCCCTGTTCTTTTATTACCAACTATTGTAATTATTTTACTATTTAAATCTTTATTTATTTTATTATTTTTAAATTCTTTTAGCTTAATAATAAATTTTTCAATTGTTTTTACACTTGTTTTTTCTATCTTTTCTTCTTTTCTTCTAATATTTTCAACATTATTATTTATTATACTTAAAATTTCATTTATTTTTACTTTTTTATTTGAATATATATTTTTTACTTTTAATTTTTTTAATTTATTTTTTTTATCTTTATTTTCTTTTTCCAAAAGAACAATTATATTAATTTTATTATTCATAATTTTTATTTTTTTTATTAATTCCTCTATGCTAATTACTCCAGGTAAACTTTCACTAATTAAAATACTTTCTATTTGACTATTTTTTTCTAATAATTCTAAAATAGCTTCTCTATATTGTAGATTATTACAAATTATATTTATCTCTTTATTCTCTTTTATTCTTTTTGCTAGCTTTTCATTTTCTATCGCTAATATTACTCTTTTCATTAATATATTCTCCTTCTAGTATTTGTTTTTCTAATTTAGAGCATTCTATTTTTGTTAATATATGATTATCTCCAACAAACATTAAGCATTCTCCTCTTTTTAGTGATTTAATTTCTATTTTTTCCTTCTCTGATAAATTAGCAAATTCAGATAATATCTTTATATTCTCTTCTTCTAATGCAAAAAATGTTTTAATGCTAGAATTATTTAAAATACTTTTTCCATATGTACCACCATCTAAGCTAAATATATCAGATATATCCTGCGTGATGGCAACTCCACTTCCGCCATATTTTCTAATAGTTTTAAAAATTTTATAAATAAAACTTGCTACTTCTTTATTTGAAGTAACTCCTATTAATCTCCAAATCTCATCTAAGTAAATAGCTTTTTTCTCATTTCTATTTTCTTTAATCTTATCCCAAAATATTTCAGTAAATAAATACATTCCATATTTTAAGTTTTCTTCTCCTAAATCATATATATCTGCTACAATTAATTCATTATCTATTTTTATATTAGAAATATTATTAAAAAATTTCATAGATCCTTTTACAAATGGTATAAGTTTTATTTTGAACTTTTGCGTTCTTAAATCTTTATCTAAAATATTATATAAATCTTCTAAAATCGGCATATCTTCAGGTCCTTTAAATTTCTTTTTAATTTTTTCTTTTTCTTTTATTTCTTTATATAAACTTTTATCATCAAATGTTATATTTTTATTTTTATATGTTTCTATTAATTTTTCTTCTATTATAGCTTTTTCTTCTTCGTTTAAATTTCCAAATATTAAATTAAAAAATCCTATAAGTTTTCCTATTTTTGTTGCTAAATATCCACTTTCTCCATCTTCAATACTTTCCTTTCTTATTTCCAGAACGTTAATATAGGTTTTTGAATTTGGTCCTATTTTTATTTGAAAACCTTCTAAACACTCGCATAAATAATTATATTCCCTTTCTGGGTCAATTATATATTGTTTAACTCCTAATAATTTATATCTTAGTATAAGTAGTTTCGTATAAAATGACTTTCCAGCTCCGCTTGTACCAAAAATGCATATATTAGCATTTTTATATTTACTATTATTATATCTATCAATAAAAACTAAAGAGTTGTTATATATATTTGTTCCAATAAATATTCCATCTTGATCAAATATTGTAGAAGATAAAAAAGGATATGTTGCAAGTAATCCTGAAGTTAAAACATTTCTTCTTGCAGCATCTTTTATACTATAATTATTTTCCATAATAGGTAAGCATGATAAAAATAGTTCTTCCTGTCTAAAATTTGCTCTTCTTGTTTGCAACCCTTTGCTTTGAGATATTCCTTCTATCTTATTTAGATAATATTCTAACTCTTTTACATCATCTGCATATATACTAATATAAATATATAAATAGTATATATCCTCATTATTTACTTGAATTTCTTTTCTTATATATTTAGCATCATTATATGTAAAAGCCGCTATATCTATATCTTCTCTATTTTGATTATTCTCTCTTAATTCAACACCAACATTTCCTATATGATAAGTTAAATCCTTTATTGTTTTAAATTGATCTTGTTTTTCATAAAAAATAGAAATATTCATATTTATATTCGTTTCTAGTAAAGTTTTTAAAATAATGTCTGTTTGCTCTCTATAATAATCAACAACTATTAATCCTCCATAATATAAATTATCAATTTCTATAAATTTTGGATTTTGTAGATTTACATATGCAGGTGATATTTTATCTTTTTCTTCTATAATACCTTCAAAAAAATTATCTTTATTTTCTTTTATATATCTCTTATTAAAAATATTTCTTATTTTGTTTTTCATTTAAATTTACCTCCTTTTAATAAATAATATCAATATTATAAATCGTCTTAATACATATATTTAATAATTTTATTTTTCTTAATTTAAATATTTATTTTAATTATTACTTTTTTAATATTATTTATTAAATATTTTTTATTATTTTATTTTCTAATTTTTACTTTTACTATCAAATCTTTACAATTACTATTTTTACTTTTTCCTTTTATAATAATTAATTTTTATATTTTAGGATTAAAATACTAAGTAATACTTACCTTCTTTTCTATCATTTTATCAAATTTATTTCCTTATATGTAAACTTCTTTTTATATAATTTATTTTGTTTTTTATAATTCCTTTTATTTTCTCTTTCCTTTATATGCCTAATCTTTTTAAATCATTTTTCTTTACTAATTTTTATAATTATATTTAATTCTTTCTACTTTCTTTTTTAATATCTTTTTTATTTAGTAATTTTCTTTTTATTTTTATTTTTATAATTTTTAATCTAATTTATATTTTTAAATTTTTTTGAATTTCTTTTTAATATTTATTTTTTTTTCTAACTTTAATAATTAATTTTTTTGGTATTTTATTTTTATTATTTATTATTTAATTTCTATTTATTATTTATTTTTATTATTTATTTTTTGTTTTTTTATTTATTATTTATTTTCTTTTTAATTTTTTTTTATTAATTATTTTTATTAATTATTTTTATATAATTTTCTAATTTTTATTTTTTACTATTAAATCTATACAATTATTATTTCTATTTTTTGTTTTCTTTAATTAATTTTTTACATTTTTAGCATTAAATACTAAGTAATACTTACCTTCTTTTCTATCATTTTTTTAAATTTATTTCCTTATATGTAAACTTCTTTTTATATAATTTATTTTGTTTTTTATAATTCCTTCTATTTTATCTTTCCTTTATATGCCTAATCTTTTTAAATCATTTTTCTTTACTAATTTTTATAATTATATTTAATTCTTCCTACTTTCTTTTTTAATATCTTTTTTATTTAGTAACTTTCTTTTATTTTTATTTTTATAATTTTTAATCTAATTTATATTTTAAATTTTTTTGAACTTCTTTTTAATATTTATTTTTTCTTATAACTTTAATAATTAATTTTTTGTTATTTTATTTTTATTTTTTATCATTTTTTTATTTTTATTTATTTAATTTTTATTATTTTTTCTATTTATTTTCTTATTAATTACTTTTATTTTATATAATTTTTAAAATTTTATTTTTTAATATTAAATGTTTACAATTATTATTTCTACTTTTTATTTTTTAAATTAATTTTTTATTATATACATTTTTATTAATATATTTTTTCATATTTTTATTCTCTTTTATTTAACTATTTCTATTTTAATAATTTTTTGATTTCGTATTTTTTATATTAAATTGTTAAATAATATTTACTTATTTTTATATCATTTTATTAAATTTATTTCTTTATATGTAAACTTATCTTTATATAATTTATTTTGCTTTTTATAATTCCCTTTATTTTCTCTTTCCTTTATATGCCTAATCTTTTTAAATCATTTTTCTTTACTAATTTTTATAACTTTATTTAATTCTTCCTACTTTCTTTTTTAATATCTTTTTTATTTAGTAACTTTCTTTTTATTTTTATTTTTATAATTTTTAATCTAATTTGTATTTTTAAATTTTTTTGAACTTCTTTTTGATATTTATTTTTTCTTCTAACTTTAATAATTAATTTTTTGTTATTTTTTTTTATTTTTTATCATTTTTTTATTTTATTTATTTTTATTTATTTAATTTTTATTATTTTTTCTATTTATTTTCTTATTAATTATTTTTATTTTATATAATTTTTTAAATTTTATTTTTTAATATTAAATGTTTACAATTATTATTTCTATTTTTTATTTTTTTTAATTAATTTTTTATATTTTTAGGATTAAAATACCAAGTAATATTTACCTTCTTTTCTATCATTTTATTAAATTTATTTCCTTATATGTAAACTTCTCTTTATATAATTTATTTTGTTTTTTATAATTCCTTCTATTTTATCTTTCCTTTATATGCCTAATCTTTTTAAATCATTTTTCTTTACTAATTTTTATAATTATATTTAATTCTTCCTACTTTCTTTTTTTATATCTTTTTTATTTAGTAACTTTCTTTTTATTTTTATTTTTATAATTTTTAATCTAATTTGTATTTTCAAATTTTTTTGAACTTCATTTTAATATTTATTTTTTCTTCTAACTTTAATAATTAATTTTTTTGTTATTTTATTTTTATTATTTATTATTTTTTTATTTAATTTCTATTTATTATTTATTTTTTGTTTTTTTATTTAATTTTTATTTATTATTTATTTTTATTATTTTTTAATTATTTTATTTTTATAAATTTATTATTTAGATTTTTTCTAGTATTTAATAATGAAAAAAATAATTGTTCTATATCTTTTGAATTTGAAATTTCTGATACTAAATTTCCTGATCTAGCTAAACATTCTTTAATTTTAAAATATTTTTCTTTTAAATCATTTTTTAGAATTTCTTCTGATTCAAATATATTCATTTTTTTATTTATTTGATTTGATATAATTATATAAAAATCCTTTGATGAAGATTTCCTTGTTGAGTTAATTTTTTGAATATAATCAATATAATCTTTTGCAATTTCCTCTAAATATTTATTTTCTTTTTTAAAAATATTTTTTTTGATATTATTTATATTGTGAGTTAAATCTTCTTTATTACTTTGAATTAAAATTTGAATGTTAAAATTACATGTTTTTAAAAAAATTCTATATGAATTTAAAATTGATTCTTTCTCTAAATCTGACTTTAAATTGTAATTGATTGGAAAAACTTTTAATATTTTTATTATTTTATTATTCTTGAGTTTAACATATCCGATCATTATAAAACTTTTCTATAGGTAGCCATTCTTGAATTGTTAAATTTTTTATTTTTATCACCTCCGATTTAGAAAGCATTTTACAATCTTTTTCTTATTTTGTCAAGAACTTTTCATCGACAAAATTCGACATATAAATTTTAAAAAATTTCTACTTGAATTGAATAATATTTTCATTTTTGAACATAATACTATTATAAGGTCAATGATAGTTGAGCGAAGAGTATTAATGGATATAGTTTTGTTTATTAATATTCGAGCAAAGATGTATTATAGTTTATTTTTATAGATTATAATATGTCGGCGATAAGAGTTTATTATTTGTTTGCAGGCTATATTAACTTTTAATTTATATTTATACCTTAATCTATAATTTATTTTATTAAATATATGGTCAAATGATAGGTAATAAATTTGAGCTAAGATTATTCTTATATCTATTATTTTTAGTAGTTATTATTAGTCCTATTTTAGGATGAATATAGTTACTCGTGGTGTATTAATAGTCGAGCGAAGGATTAATATATGTGGTATCAGGGCTTGCTTATATAGTAATATATATTAGGTTTTTATATTAGATATATTAGTTTTAGTAGAGATTATTATTGGCTTTATAGAAAAACGGTAGATAAATTATATTTATCTACCGTTTTATATTATCTATATATCTAAATTCTTAACATATTTAGCATTTGCTTGAATAAATTCTCTTCTTGGATCCACTTCATCTCCCATTAATAATGTAAAGATTTCATCTGCCTTTATAGCATCTTCCATTGTAACTTTTATTAATATCCTTTTTTCCGGATCCATTGTTGTATCCCATAATTGTTCTGGATTCATTTCTCCTAAACCTTTATATCTTTGAAGACCTAATTGATCTCTTGATATTCCTTTTTCCTCTAATTCTTTATATTTTTGATCTAGCTCTTCATCGGTATAGCAATATATATCTTCCATTCCTTTTTTAGAAATTTTATATAGTGGTGGTTGTGCCAAATATACATTTCCGTTTTCAATTAATGGTCTCATATATCTAAAGAAAAATGTTAATAATAAAGTTCTAATATGTGCACCATCAACATCTGCATCTGCCATTATTATAACTTTTCCATATCTAATTTTAGTAATATCAAAATCTGATCCTATCCCTGCTCCTATTGCTAATATAACAGGATTTAATTTATCATTTCCATATATTTTGTCAGCTCTTGCTTTTTCAACATTTAACATCTTCCCCCATAAAGGAAGTATTGCCTGAAATTTTCTATCTCTTCCTTGTTTTGCACTTCCTCCTGCAGAATCTCCTTCTACTATATATACTTCACACTCATCTGGATTTTTACTACTACAATCTGCTAATTTTCCTGGTAACGTAGATGTTTCTAGAGAATTTTTCTTTCTTACTAATTCCCTAGCTTTTCTTGCTGCTTCTCTTGCTCTTGAAGCACTAACACATTTTTCTAATATTGATTTTGCTACATTTGGATTTTCCTCTAAAAATGTTGATAAAGCCTCATTTACCATACTTTGAACAACACCTGTTACTTCACTATTACCTAATTTTGTCTTAGTTTGTCCTTCAAATTGAGGTTCTTTTACTTTTACAGAAACAACTGCTGTTATTCCTTCTCTTATATCTTCTCCTTGTAAATTATTGTCTTTTTCTTTTAAAATATTATGACTTCTAGCATAATCATTGAATACTTTCGTTAAAGCTCTTTTAAAACCTTCTAAGTGAGTTCCACCTTCTACAGTATTAATATTGTTTACAAAAGTATATATATTTTCTGAATAACTTGTTGTATACTGAATTGCTATTTCTACTGGTATCTCTCCAGCTTTTTCTATATATATTGGTGTTTTATGTAGTTTCTCTTTATTTTTATTTAAAAATTCAACAAAAGATACTAACCCACCTTCATAACAAAATTCTGCTTTTTTATGATTTTCTTCTCTTTGGTCTTCTAATGTTATTTTTAAACCTTTTGTTAAAAAAGCCATTTCTCTCATTCTTTTTTCTAGAGTTTCATAGTCATAATCTAAACTTTCAAAAATAGTGTCGTCTGCTAAAAATCTTACCTTAGTACCTGTTCCTTCTGCATCTCCTATTCTTTCAAGCTTTCTAACAGTTTTACCTTTTTCAAAATACATTTGATATATTCCGCCATCTCTTTTAATAGTAACTTCTGTCCATGTAGATAAAGCATTTACAACAGAAGCACCCACTCCATGAAGACCTCCAGATACTTTATATCCACTATCCCCTCCAAATTTTCCACCAGCATGTAATACTGTATATACGGTTTCTGCTGTAGAAATATGTGTTTTTGGATGTATTTCAACTGGTATTCCTCTACCATTATCTGTTACACTTATAATATTTCCTTTCTCTATAACTACATTTATCTCTGTACAATATCCTGCTAGAGCTTCGTCTACTCCATTATCTACTATTTCATATACACAATGGTGCAAACCTCTTACGGATGTACTTCCTATATACATACCAGGTCTTTTTCTTACGGCTTCTAGCCCTTCTAATACTTGAATTTGTTCTGCTCCATATTTATGTTTGTACTTTTCCATTTAAATTCCTCCTCCATATACTTTTCCGTCTTTTACATTATATATTAAAATATTTTTATTTTCAATATCTATTTTATCAGTACATGTAATTATTACTTGCGTATCTTTTATTTTTTCTAGGAAGTGATTCCTTCTGTTTTGATCTAATTCAGACATAAAATCATCTAATAGTAAAATAGGCTTTTCTCCAATTTCGTCTTCTACTATATTTACTTCTGACAATTTTAAAGATAACATTGCTGTTCTATGTTGTCCTTGAGAACCATAAATACTTAATTGTTTACCATTTATATATATTATAAAATCATCTCTATGTATTCCCTTAGTTGTATATCCCTTAATAATATCTAATTTTCTTCTTTGTTTTAAAAAATTTAGATATTTTTCTTTATCATAACATTCTGTTAAATATTCTATTTCAATATCTTCTTTATTATCTGTAATTTCAGAATGAATTTTTTTTATTTTACTTTTTATTTTTTCTATAAACTCTTTTCTATATTTACTAATTATAAATGCATATTTTGATATTTCCTCATCCCAAATATCTAATAACTTTTCTGTTTTTTGTTCTTCTCTTATTTGTCTTAAATAATTATTTCTCTGCTCTATTGTTTTAGAATACAAACTTAAAGTATGCATATAATTCGGTTTTAATTGACTTATCATTATATCTAAAAATCTTCTTCGATTTTGTGGTCCACCTTTTAAGATATTTATATCATCTGGATTAAACATAACAACATTAAGATTCCCTAAAAGTTCACTTAATTTCTTTATCTTTATTCCATTTACATATATAATCTTTTTATTTCCTAATTGAATTTTTATTTTTCCTTCTCTATCTATCTTATGAAATTCTATTTCAACAATTGCATTTTGTGTATTTAATTTAATCATTTCCTTATCTTGCTTTGCTCTGAATGATTTTCCCATACTACATAAAAAAATTGCTTCTATTATATTGGTTTTTCCCTGTGCATTTTCTCCATAAAAAACATTTACATTGCTTTGTAATTTAATTTTCTGTTCGTTGTAATTTCTAAAATTTTTTATTTTCACATTACTTATCCACATATTACTCTCCATTTGTGTACAACTTTACTTCTAATTATATTTTATTTTTAAAAATTAATCAATTGTTTTTTTATTTTTTATATAAAATATTAATAAAAAAATAAAACGTCTTATTTTTGATTTTAACGAGTCATTTTTTATTATAAATACTAATTTTTCATTATATACATTTTTATTAATATATTTTTTTATATTTTTATTCTCTCTTATTTAACTATTTCTATTTTAATAATTTTTTGATTTCGTATTTTTTATATTAAATTGTTAAATAATATTTACTTGTTTTTATATCATTTTATTAAATTTATTTCTTTATATGTAAACTTCTCTTTATATAATTTATTTTGTTTTTTATAATTCCTTCTATTTTCTCTTTCCTTTATATGCCTAATCTTTTTTAATTATTTTTCTTTACTAATTTTTATAGCTATATTTAATTTTTCCTACTTTCTTATTTAATATCTTTTTTATTTAGTAACTTTCATTTTTAATTTTTTTATAATAATTTTTAATCTAATTTATATTTTCAAATTGTTTTGAACTTTATTTTAATATTTATTTTTTTTTCTAACTTTAATAATTAATTTTTTTGGTATTTTATTTTTATTATTTATTATTTTTTTATTTAATTTCTATTTATTATTTATTATTTATTTTTTTATTTATTATTTATTTTATATTTAATTTTTTTTATTTATTTTTTTTATTAATTATTTTTATTTTATATAATTTTTTAATTTTTATTTTTTACTATTAAATCTTTACAATTATTATTTCTATTTTTTGTTTTTTTTAATTAATTTTTTATATTTTTAGAATTAAATACCAAGTAATACTTACCTGCTTTTCTTTCATATTATTAAATTTATTTCTTTATATGTAAACTTCTCTTTATATAATTAATTTTGTTTTTTATAATTCCCTTTATTTACTCTTTCTTTTATATGCCTAATCTTTTTAAATCATTTTTATTTACTAATTTTTATAACTTTATTTAATTCTTCCTACTTTCTTTTTTAATATCTTTTTTATTTAGTAACTTTCTTTTTATTTTTATTTTTATAATTTTTAATCTAATTTGTATTTTCAAATTTTTTTGAACTTCATTTTAATATTTATTTTTTCTTCTAACTTTAATAATTAATTTTTTTGTTATTTTATTTTTATTATTTATTATTTTTTTATTTAATTTCTATTTATTATTTATTTTTTGTTTTTTTATTTAATTTTTATTTATTATTTATTTTTATTATTTTTTAATTATTTTATTTTTATAAATTTATTATTTAGATTTTTTCTAGTATTTAATAATGAAAAAAATAATTGTTCTATATCTTTTGAATTTGAAATTTCTGATACTAAATTTCCTGATCTAGCTAAACATTCTTTAATTTTAAAATATTTTTCTTTTAAATCATTTTTTAGAATTTCTTCTGATTCAAATATATTCATTTTTTTATTTATTTGATTTGATATAATTATATAAAAATCCTTTGATGAAGATTTCCTTGTTGAGTTAATTTTTTGAATATAATCAATATAATCTTTTGCAATTTCCTCTAAATATTTATTTTCTTTTTTAAAAATATTTTTTTTGATATTATTTATATTGTGAGTTAAATCTTCTTTATTACTTTGAATTAAAATTTGAATGTTAAAATTACATGTTTTTAAAAAAATTCTATATGAATTTAAAATTGATTCTTTCTCTAAATCTGACTTTAAATTGTAATTGATTGGAAAAACTTTTAATATTTTTATTATTTTATTATTCTTGAGTTTAACATATCCGATCATTATAAAACTTTTCTATAGGTAGCCATTCTTGAATTGTTAAATTTTTTATTTTTATCACCTCCGATTTAGAAAGCATTTTACAATCTTTTTCTTATTTTGTCAAGAACTTTTCATCGACAAAATTCGACATATAAATTTTAAAAAATTTCTACTTGAATTGAATAATATTTTCATTTTTGAACATAATACTATTATAAGGTCAATGATAGTTGAGCGAAGAGTATTAATGGATATAGTTTTGTTTATTAATATTCGAGCAAAGATGTATTATAGTTTATTTTTATAGATTATAATATGTCGGCGATAAGAGTTTATTATTTGTTTGCAGGCTATATTAACTTTTAATTTATATTTATACCTTAATCTATAATTTATTTTATTAAATATATGGTCAAATGATAGGTAATAAATTTGAGCTAAGATTATTCTTATATCTATTATTTTTAGTAGTTATTATTAGTCCTATTTTAGGATGAATATAGTTACTCGTGGTGTATTAATAGTCGAGCGAAGGATTAATATATGTGGTATCAGGGCTTGCTTATATAGTAATATATATTAGGTTTTTATATTAGATATATTAGTTTTAGTAGAGATTATTATTGGCTTTATAGAAAAACGGTAGATAAATTATATTTATCTACCGTTTTATATTATCTATATATCTAAATTCTTAACATATTTAGCATTTGCTTGAATAAATTCTCTTCTTGGATCCACTTCATCTCCCATTAATAATGTAAAGATTTCATCTGCCTTTATAGCATCTTCCATTGTAACTTTTATTAATATCCTTTTTTCCGGATCCATTGTTGTATCCCATAATTGTTCTGGATTCATTTCTCCTAAACCTTTATATCTTTGAAGACCTAATTGATCTCTTGATATTCCTTTTTCCTCTAATTCTTTATATTTTTGATCTAGCTCTTCATCGGTATAGCAATATATATCTTCCATTCCTTTTTTAGAAATTTTATATAGTGGTGGTTGTGCCAAATATACATTTCCGTTTTCAATTAATGGTCTCATATATCTAAAGAAAAATGTTAATAATAAAGTTCTAATATGTGCACCATCAACATCTGC
>CALXAY010000075.1 GCA_944386415.1 uncultured Clostridia bacterium
TGTCCACATTCTTTACAATAATATGCAGGTATTCTATGTCCCCACCATAATTGTCTTGAAATACACCAATCTTGTATGTTCTCCATCCAATTAAAATAAATTTTTTCATATCTTTTTGGTATAAATTTCACATCATCTTCTTTTACTGCTTTAATTGCAGGTTCAGCTAATTCTTTCATTTTAACAAACCATTGCTCTGAAATTCTTGGTTCTATTTTTGTTTTACATCTTTCACATGTTCCTACATTATGAGTATAATCTTCAATAGAAACTAATGCACCTAATTCTTGTAATTTATCAACAATAATTGGTCTTGCCTTAATTGCTGTCATTCCTTTTACTTCTGGCATTAAATCTCCCATTATTGTTTTACTATCAAATACCTCAATAATTTCTAAGTTATTTCTTTTTCCTGCTTGATAGTCATTAGGATCATGTGCAGGTGTTATTTTAACACATCCTGTTCCAAACTCTTTATCTACAAATTCATCTGCAATAATTGGTATTTCTCTATTTACAATTGGAAGAATACAAGTTTTTCCTATTAAATCTTTATATCTTTCATCTTCTGGATTTACAGCAACAGCTGTATCTCCAAGCATTGTTTCAGGTCTTGTTGTTGCAACTTCTACATATCTTTCTTCACCTTTAATTTTGTATCTTAAATGCCATAAATGAGATGCTTCTTCTTTATATTCTACTTCTGCATCTGATATTGCAGTATTACAATTAGGACACCAGTTTACCATTCTAGTTCCTTTATAGATATATCCTTCTTTATATAAGTTAACAAATTCTTCTAAGACTGCATCAGATAAACCTTTATCAAGTGTAAATCTGCGTCTATCCCAATCACAAGAACATCCTAATTTTCTTTGTTGTTTTTGAATCTCCCCACCATAAATATGAGTCCAATCCCAACACTCTTCTAAGAATTTTTCTCTTCCTACATCTTGTTTTGATTTTCCTTCTTCTTTTAATTTCTGAACCACTTTCATCTCTGTTGAAATAGATGCATGGTCAGAACCAGGAAGCCATAGAGTATTATATCCTTGCATTCTTTTAAATCTAATTAATATATCTTGAATTGTACCATCTAGAGCATGTCCCATATGTAATTTACCAGTTACATTTGGTGGTGGCATCATAATACAAAAACTTTCTTTTGTTTTATCCATGTTTGGTTTAAAATAACCTTTTTTCTCCCATTCTTCATATAATTTATCTTCAAAATCCTTTGGATTATATTTATTTTCTAACATAATATCCTCTCCTTTTCTTCCTGCTGTTTTTTGGGACGGAGGAAAAAAACAGCATCTTTTTTCATATTATTTTATAAACTTTTTTATTTTTCTTTTTATTGTTCTATGCTGTTTTTTTCCTCCGTCCCGAAAAACAGCATAGAATAACTACATTCAAATTCTTCATCTCGTTCTAATTTTATAATATTTTCTTTTGTCTCTAGTTTTCCATCTGTATTTACTTTATCTGCAGTATTCATCCAAGGCTCTATACAGACGAATGGTGCTCCTACTTTTGCCCACAGTCCTAAATATGGAAATCCTGTAAAGTCAAACTCTAAAATAGTCCTTTCGTTTTCTTTTAAATATACCTTATTAGATTTTATATCTTTCATTATAATAGCATCATTTATAAAACTATCTTTGCTTAAGTTAATTAAATTTTTATATAAGATATTTGGAGCTTCTTCTTTCTTTACTAATCCATCACTTAGACTCATAAATTTTATATTATCTTCTTGCTTTTCAAATTCTATTTTATATCTTCCACTTGAGTAATCACAAATAAATGCTGGATGCCCACCTATCCCAAATATCATTTGCTTTTTATCTTTATTTAACACTCTATATTTAGTAGTTAATGTATTTCCTTCTACTAAATGAGTTACACACAAACTAAATTCAAATGGGAATTTTTCTAAAGTTTTGCTGTTACTCTCTAAGACATATTCATGCTTATTTTCATTTTTTTCTAATTCTTTAAATTCCATATCTCTTGCAAAACCATGCTGTCCCATATGATATATTTTTCCATTTATTATAGTTTCATCATTTTTTAACCTTCCTACAATTGGAAATAATATTGGTGCATGTCTATTCCATACTTCTCCTTGATGTAACATTTCTTTTCCATCTAATTTTATGCTTGTTAACTCTGCTCCTTTACTTTTACTTTCGATTTTTAACATAAAACTTCTCCTTTATTTATCTTTTCTTATATATTCAAAAAACTCGCCCTTAAAATAAGGGCGAGCATATTTCTCACGGTACCACCTTAATTATTATCTATATAAAATAAATGTAAAAAATAATAATTTATAGATAACTTCTTAATTAACTTTTAACGGAGTTTAACCGAATATTCTTAAATCGAAGTTTCTCAGAATATTAACAAAAAAGCTACCTTCAATCTACCTATATTTAAGAAGCTTTCAGCTTATAACTTCTATTCTCTAAAAACTAGTATAAATCTACTCTTCCTTTTTATTGTTTTTTCTTATTACAATAATATTATTACATATTTTTACAGATTTTACAAGTGTTTTCAAAAAAAAAGAAACGAAATAGGAAACTTCCTATTTCATTTCACTTTTTTAACATTTTATAAAATGAAACAAATTACCTCCGTCCCCAAAAATCTCACATTGCTCTTCTATATAATTCTATAAAGTCTTCTTTTGTTACTTCTCTTGGATTTCCTGGTTTGCAAGGGTCATTCATTGCTTTTTCTGCAAGCATTTCAAAGTCTTCTTCTTTTGCACCATAGTCTTTTATTGTTGTTGTAATTCCAACCGCTTTACTTAATTCTGATATCATCCATACAAATGTATTTATAACATCTTGGTCATTTAAATCTCTAGCATCTGGTCTTCCAATATTCATTAATATTTCTCTAAATCTTCCTGCTGTTTCTTGGTCTTCACCGTTGAATCTCATAACTGTAGGAAGTAGCATTGCATTTGCAATTCCATGTGGTGTATCATAAACTGCTCCTAATTGATGAGCCATTGAATGTACTATTCCAAGACCAACATTACTAAATCCCATTCCTGCTATATATTGAGCCATTCCCATTTTTTCAATAGCTACTGGATCTTTATCATTTACAGCTAGTGGTAAATATTTAAATATCATTTGAATGGCTTTCATATGAAACATATCAGACATATCATTATGTGCTTTTGTAATATAACCTTCAACAGCATGTGTTAACGCATCCATTCCTGTTGCTGCTGCAAGTCCTTTTGGCATTGTTGCCATTAAATCAGAATCCACAATTGCTAAAATTGGTATATCATTTGGATCTACACATACCATTTTTATTTTAGCATCTTCATCTGTTATAACATAGTTTATTGTTACTTCTGCAGCTGTTCCAGCTGTTGTTGGCATTGCAATTAAAGGCATACCTCTATTTACTGTATTTGAAGCTCCATTTAAAGATTTTATATCACTTCTTTCAGGGTTTGTCATAACTATTGATATTCCTTTTGCTGTATCAATACTAGAACCTCCACCTACAGCAACTATTAGATCAGCTTTTGAATCTTTACAAGCATCTACTCCATCTAACACGTTTTTAATTGTTGGATTTGGTTTTATTTCATCATATAGAACATAAGGTACTCCTGCTTTATTTAATACTTCTTCTACTTTTGCTGTTACCCCTGCTTCTACTAATGATTTATCACTTACTAAAAATACTTTTTTAAATCCTCTTTTTTGAATTTCTCCTACAAGTTCCTCTCTTGCACCTTTTCCAAAATAAGATGTTTCATTTAATACAAATTTTTCAGACATTTTAAATTCCTCCTCTTTATTTATTTTATATATTCCTTTTTATTTTAAGCATTTTTATAATCTGATGGTATTTGGAATGAATTTTGATTTACATTATATGAAATATTTACTTCTAATAGTTCTTCTTTATCCTCTTCAATAGTTTTTATATAGACTAATTCATCATCATCAAAATAAAATCTAGTTTTTACATCTTCAGAATCTTCTGTAAAATCTCCCATTGCAAAAGCAGTTAATCTTGTATATTCTTCATAATAATAGTTTTTATTATTTATTTTTTCTTTTCCTATCTGATAATCTAAGTCCTTAAATCTTTCTAATCCTTTTGTTATCATGTTTAAATTTGTTTGATTATTAGAATATGTATAATAAGTTTTTGTATCATCTACTAAAAAATATGTATTTCCATTTTTTACTATATATTTAGTCTCTTCATCATTACTTGTTGTTTCTATACAAGCCATATTATTTGATTTTGCATAGTATTTATGATTTTCATCATCTAATGTCAATTCAAAACTAAAAACATTACTTGTTTGCAATATCTCATATAATTTACTCACTTCAGATGTTCCCATTTGATTATTAGAACTACTATTAGTATTATTATTGGCTATAAAATACCAAATTATTCCTACAATAATTAATACAACTACAATAGCAATTACTGAAATGAATACTGCTTTTTTCTTCTTATCCATCAAATCACCTTTTTCAAAAAATTTGTCCTTTAGGAGATATTTCTCAATATCATAGAAACATCTCCCTCGGACATTATATTATAGAATATTCTTTAATACTATCGTTTTTAGTCTTGACATTTCTTCTAATGTTGTCATAACACCTTCATTACCAATTCCTGAATGTTTCCATCCTCCAAATGGCATTTCGAATGAACGATAGAAGCTTGCTCCGTTTACTACTGCTCCACCACATTCTAGTCTATCTGCTATCTTCATTGCTCTTGATACATCTTTTGAAATAACACATCCACATAATCCATATGATGATTGGTTAGCAATTTCTATTGCTTCTTCCACATCATCAAATCCGATTACAGAAATTACCGGTCCAAATATTTCCATATCTTTGCTGGCTTCCATATCTTTTGTTACATTATCTAGTATTGTTGGATAATAGTAAGCGTCTTCTCTTCTTCCTCCACAAACTACTGTTGCTCCTTCTGCTACCATTTGGTTTACTTGTTCTTCAATTCTCTTTGCTGCATTTATATTAATCATTGGTCCCATATCTGTATCTTCTTGCATTGGATCTCCAACTTTTAAGCCATCTATTACTTCTTTCATTCTGTCAATAAATTCTTGTTTTCTTGAATTATGAATTAAGAATCTCTTACTTGCACAACATACTTGTCCACCATTATATAGTCTTCCCCAGATTGTTTCTTTAACAGCTAAATCCATATCTCCATCTTCTAAGAAGATAAATGCATCATTTCCTCCAAGCTCTAACATAATATGTGTTAAATTTTGAGATGCTGTTCCCATTGTTTGAATTCCAGCTGCTGTTCCACCTGTTAAAGATACTAAATGTACTCCAGGATGTCTTGCTAATGCTTGTCCCGCTGTTGGTCCATCTCCTGTTAATATTTGAATACATCCTGCTGGTACTCCTGCTTCAATCATTAATTTTACATATTCAATTAATGTTAAAGGATTATAGTTTGATGGTTTTACAATTATACTATTTCCCATCATTAATGCTGGTGGTACTTTTTGACAGAACAAATCACTTGGGAAGTTAAATGGTATAATTGCTGCAATAACTCCTATTGGATATCTTTTTGTAAATTGTATTGTTTTTTCTTGTCCTGCTTCTGATCCTTCTGGAATACTTTTTCCATATAAGTGTTTTGCTTTCTCTATAAATCCTCTTGTTCCTATTCTTACGTTTGCAATTTCTCCTCTTGCTTCTTTTATTGGTTTTCCTGTTTCATTAGATAAAAGTGTTGCTAATCTTTCTTTATTTTCTTCTATTAAATCAACAAATTTATATAAAATATCTGCTCTATCATATATAGATACTTTTTCCCATTTTTTTTGTTCTATCATTGCTACTTTTACAGCTTCATCTACATCTTCATCTGTTACATTTGGTACTGTATCTATTAATTCTTGAGTTGCTGGATTAACAACTTCTATTGTTGCTCCATTAGAAGCATCTTTCCATTCATAACCTATTAAATTTTTCACGCTTGCTCCCTCCTTATTATTTACAGGTTTACACACCTTTTGTGTTCCTCCGTTATAGTTTTCTAAACTACATACATAACTCTTTTGATTTTGTGGTTTTTTCCCATCTCTTCATTTACTAAATGCTGTAAATGATAACATTAATCCACCTGTTGTATTTGAGCCATGGTCTTTTACTCCATATTCACCAAATGTAAATACTCCAATGAATGGCACTCCTTTTGCTTCTTTCTTTAATTGTTTTGCAACTTCGTCTATTCTATCTCCTATTCCTAATCTTCTTCCTCCACAATGAACAAGTAGATATGCTCCAATATCTCCATCCATTTCTTTGTTTAACTCTTTCATTGTTTTTCCTGTTGAATTGATTAACTCATCAACTGTTGCTTCCATTTGTATTACTGCTGTGTTTACTGCTAAATTTGCTCCAATATTCATTGAACCATCTTTATTTCCATACATTGGATGACGTATAGCTATTAAATCACCTAATCTATCTTTTACTCCCAAAGGTTTTGTAATTGTTGTTACTAATAAATTGTCTTCTTTTAAATCTTTTGATTTCACTCCTGTCCATTCTGCATATTTCTTTTGAGCAGGAACTCCATCTATTTCTACTAATGTTCTCTTTCCTTTTATTTTTGTAATTACACCTGAATTTGTTGTTTCATTATAAGCTCCTGTAAATACATTTCCCATCTTTTTATCTGTATAGAAAAATGCTATAGCTGCTCCATCACTAAATATTTTATCATTTGTATAAATACTCCATTTTCCTTCTACTGTATTATCTGCTGCACTTCCGCCAAAGATTGGAACTCTTCCTACTACATCTTCAATACCTTTAATGTATTCTTCTTCCTCTGCTGGTGATGCAACCATATAGAAGTAAGCTGGTACGCAATCTTCTCCTGCATTTCTCATAGCTTCTTCTGCTAACTTTCTTCCTGTCTCTCTTGGGTCTTTTCCTCTTTCAGATCCTGCAACTCCTACTTTTAAGTCTGGATCTCCTAAAGCTAATATTCCTGTGAATCCTTTTTCTCCTGTGATAAATCCATCTGGTGTAATAATTCCCGCACTAGATGTACATCCGATTATCGGTGCAGTTCCCAATTCTGATTTAGCTCCCTCTAAAACTTCTTTTACATCGCTATCTACTGATGTATATAAAAAAGCAACTTTAGTTTCTACTAAATCTACTACTGCTTTTGCAGCTGTTTCCTTTCCTTGTTCATAACTATTTTCGTTTGTACTCCATGCTACGTTTGATCTTAACATAATTACTCCTCCTTTGTAATTTTATTCTACCCAAATTATAACATATTAACCTTTTTTTACTATTAAAGATACAAAAATGTAATAAAAATGTAACAAAAATGTATTGTAAATAAAAATCGCATAAGATAAAATTTCTTATGCGATAAATATTTGTCTTTATTTTTAGCCACTAGTCTCCCAAATTTATACCTATATCTCTTGCTGTTTTTACTAAATCATCATCCATTGTTACTTTTCTTAAGTTACTTTCTTCAGTATTACCTGATACAGCTCCAATTTTTGTATTCTTTCCTACAACATCTTCTAATGGTACTGAATCAAGTTTTCCATTTTTTATTACAGCAAGTGTTCCAAATTTTCCTTCTAGTGCTAGTTCCATTGCTTTTGTTCCATATTTTGTTGATAAAACCCTATCAAATGCTGTTGGTGTTCCTCCTCTTTGCATATATCCTAAAGTTGTGTTTCTTGCCTCTAATCCTGTCAATTCTTGTAATTGCTTTGCTACTACTTGTCCTATTCCGCCAAGTTTTGTATTATCTACTCCTTTACCATTATCTCTAGTTCCCATTATTGTAAGTTCTCCGCCTATTGGTGTAGCTCCTTCTGCTACTACTACTACACTAAAGTTCTTTCCTCTTTTTTTTCTATTTTCTATTTTAGATGCAACTTTTCTAATATCATATGGTATTTCTGGAATTAGTGCTACATCTGCTCCCCCTGCTATTGCTGATTCTAATGCTATCCATCCTGCATATCTTCCCATTACTTCTAATACCATTATTCTATGATGTGTTGCTCCTGTTGTGTGTAATCTATCTAATGCTTCCATTGCAACTGATACTGCTGTATTATATCCAAATGTTATTTCAGTACAAGCAACATCATTATCTATCGTTTTAGGAACTCCTATTACATTTACACCTTTTATAGAAAAATCTCTTGCTGATTTTTGTGTTCCATCTCCACCTAGAGTAAATATACAATCAAATCCGAAATCTTTTATATTCTGAATTGCTTC
>CALXAY010000076.1 GCA_944386415.1 uncultured Clostridia bacterium
GAATAAAAAAGAGATTTACATAAAATAAAGAAAAATCTTGACATAGAAAATAAATCGTGCTATACTAAAAATGTAGTGATTAAAAATTGAATAATAAAATCGATGATTAAGAGAGTAATTTTATATTGAAGCAACAGCGAGTTAGGTAGAGTGAGAGCTAACATGTGGATTATAAAATGAAAAGAACTTATTGAGTGACTATGGGAAAAATTTTAATATTTAGTATCATAGTTCGCGGACTCGGCGTTACTGAGAATGAGTGATTTATATAGAAATTAAAAAATATATAAATAATTAGAGTGGTACCACGTTTTTTAGCGTCTCTTGTAAAAGAGACGTTATTTTTTGTTCTATATAAATAAAAATCATTGATGTTATTAAAAAAGGAGGAAGAAAAATGAGTTATAAAAAAATAGTATTATCATATTCAGGAGGATTAGATACTTCTGTAATTATTACATGGTTAAAAGAAAATTATAATAACTGTGAAGTAATAGCAGTTACAGGAAATGTTGGACAAGGAGACTATGAATTAGAAGGATTAGAGGAAAAAGCTAAGAAAACAGGAGCTTCAAAATTATATATTTTAGATTTAAAAGATGAAATGGCAAATGATTATATTGCACCAGCAATAAAAGCAGGAGCAACATATGAAGGTAGTTATTTACTTGGAACACCATTTACAAGACCATTACTTGCTAAAAAGCTTGTAGAAATTGCTAAAAAAGAAGGAGCAGATGCAATCTGCCATGGATGTACAGGAAAAGGAAATGACCAAGTAAGATTTGAACTTGCAATAAAAGCATTAGCTCCAGATATGCCTGTTATTGCACCATGGAGAATCTGGGATATTAAAGGTAGGGATGATGCAATTGATTATGCAGAAAAACATAATATACCTTTAAAAATAAGTAGAGAAACAAATTATTCTAAAGATAAGAATTTATGGCATTTATCACATGAAGGATTAGATTTAGAAGATATAGCAAATGTTCCTAAATATGATGAAATATTAGAAATGGGAGTAACTCCTAAAAAAGCAAAGGATGAAGAAACAATTATTGAATTAGAATTTGAAAAAGGATTACCAGTTGCATTAAATGGAGAAAAATTAAGCTTAGTAGAAATTATTGAAAAATTAAATAAAATAGGTGGAGAAAATGGAATAGGAATTTTAGACATGGTAGAAAATAGATTAGTAGGAATGAAGTCAAGAGGAGTTTATGAAACACCAGGAGGAACTATAATTTATAAAGCACATCATTTATTAGAGACAATATGCTTAGATAAAGAAACAATGCATTTTAAAGAAATTGTAGGAAACAAACTAGGAGAGATTTTTTATAATGCACAATGGAATATGCCTCTAAAAGATGCTATATGTGCATTTGTTGATAAAACTCAAGAAACAGTAACAGGAAAAGTAGGATTAAAACTATATAAAGGAAATATAATTCCAAATGGATTAGAAAGTAAATATTCTTTATATTCAGTAAAAACAGCATCTTTTGATGAAGATAATGAATATGATCAAAAAGATGCTGAAGGTTTCATTAATTTATATGGGCTACCTGTAAAAATAAAAGCAAAAATGGAAGGTAAATAAAAGAAAAGAGGTGTTTTAATATGCCAATGTGGGAAGGAAGATTTTCAAAAAAATTAGATGAAAGAACTAATGATTTTAATTCTTCTATAAAATTCGACCATAGAATGTATAAACAAGATATAAAAGGAAGTATTGCTCATAGTAAGATGCTTTCAAAACAAGGAATTATAAAAGAAGAAGAAGCAAAATCAATTATAGAAGGATTAAATAAAATATTAGAAGATTTAGAAAATGGTAAATTAGAGTTTGACCCCAATAGCGAAGATATTCATATGTTTATTGAAGAAGAGTTAACTAAAAGAATAGGTGATAATGGTAAAAAGCTTCATACAGCAAGAAGTAGAAATGACCAAGTAGTTTTAGACATTAGAATGTATTTAAAAGAAGAAGTAGAAGAATTAAAAGAAAAATTGAAGGAATTAATACATACTTTTATTAAAAAAGCAGAAGAAAATATGAATACAATTATGCCAGGATATACACATATGCAAAGGGCACAGCCGGTTACTTTTGCACATCATTTAATTGCTTATGTTCAAATGTTTTTACGTGACTTAGAAAGATTAAATGAAACTTATAAAAGAATTGATGTATGTCCTATAGGTAGTTGTGCTTTAGCAGGAACAACTTATCCATTAGATAGAGAATTTGAAGCAAAAGAATTAGGCTTTTCTAAAATTACAGAAAATAGTCTAGATGGAGTATCTGATAGGGATTTTGTTATAGAATTATTATCAGATATATCAATCATTATGATGCATTTATCAAGAATAAGCGAAGAAATTATTTTATGGTGCTCATGGGAATTTAAGTTTATAGAATTAGATGATAGTTTCTCTACAGGTTCATCAATTATGCCTCAAAAGAAAAATCCTGATATAACAGAATTAATTAGAGGTAAAACTGGAAGAGTATATGGTGACTTATTTACAATTTTAACTGTAATGAAAGGGACACCTCTTGCCTACAATAAAGACATGCAAGAAGATAAAGAGGCGATATTTGATGCTTTAGATACAGTTAATTTGTGTATAACTACATTAGATCCATTAGTAGAAACAATGAAAGTAAAAAAAGAAAATATGAAGAAAGCTGCAGCAGAAGGATTTATAAATGCGACAGATTGTGCAGATTATTTAACTGTAAAAGGAGTACCTTTCCGTGATGCTTATAAAATAGTTGGTAACTTAGTAAAATATTGTATTGATAATAATACAATATTAGAAAAATTAGACATAAGTATTTATAAGAGCTTTAGTGAAGTGTTTGATGAAGATATTTACGATGTAATTGATTTAATTAATTGTGTTAATAAAAGAAATGTACCAGGGGGTCCAGCATCAGACCAAGTTAAGAGACAAATAGATCAAGCAAAAAAGAATTTAAATAATTTGTAAATATGCATATAAAACTTTAGGCATATTTACCATAAAAAATTATAAAAAACTCTTGACAATTATATAAAAATGGTTTATACTTTAATCTGTGCTAAGTAATAAGCACATGCTCCCTTAGCTCAGTTGGTCAGAGCAACTGGCTCATAACCAGTGGGTCCAAGGTTCGAATCCTTGAGGGAGCACC